>CAZLVV010000005.1:0-43639 GCA_964563385.1 uncultured Gammaproteobacteria bacterium | reverse complement strand
GAAATCGCGATAGTCAGTTAAAAAGAGTCACCCTTGAAGGTTAACTGTACAGAGTTATTGGATAATGATTTATTTGAAAAATAATTTAATTATAATAAATTAATATTTTGATAAATTCTATTGAAGATTAGTGTTATAGAAAGAGGTTTTTGTAAATAAAAATCCTCAAAGAGCGATCTTGAGGTTATTTTTTGTAGTTTGGAGGAGGCGGTGGAATTGATTGCCAGCGAGGAGGTTTGCGACCGGGATGACGTCGGTTGAATTCAGGAATCAATTTTCGGAGATTTTTTAAACCTAAGGCGCCATAGTGCCCGGGACATCGAGCAAGATTTTCGGCACTATTTATACAACGTCGCAATTCCGTATCGGTAAGAGCCCGTAGTTCTTCTGCGGATAAAGCCTGAACATCTATTTGTCCGGCTCGTCGATC
Organism: uncultured Gammaproteobacteria bacterium; assembly: GCA_964563385.1. Classification (GTDB taxonomy): domain Bacteria; phylum Patescibacteriota; class Patescibacteriia; order 2-12-FULL-60-25; family 2-12-FULL-60-25; genus MWCR01. Next base: position 43,209 of record CAZLVV010000005.1, on the reverse strand, counting down.
GGCGACGTATTGCTTTTTAGGTCCAGATTTTTTGGATTTAGATTCTTGATCATTTGGGTAACCCATTTATCCTCCTTGGAAAGGGCGTTTGCGTTGATGATTAAATCAAATAATCCTAACTTGGTCAAGATAAATATATGATTAAAAAAAGTGTATTTTTACGTAATTTTTAATATTGAATTTTATATTTTTGCTGGCTGGGTTGAGAATTTTTTTAATATTATTCTAAGCTCTTTTTTTGTTGGCAATCCTTTTTGAGGCCCTATTTCACGAATAACAGACCAAGCGTTAGCAGTACCCCAGCGTAATGCTTCGGTAATTGGTTTATTGAGCGAAATAGCGCAGGTAAAGGCCGAAGCAAATGCATCACCTGCGCCCGTGCTTTCAATAGCCTCACCTTTGAATATGGGCATGTGCCAAAAAGTATTTCCATCATAAGCGTAAGCTCCATTTTTATTGTCTGTAATAACCGTAATTTTTGCACCCAATTTATACAGATCTCCGAGTAGGTTTTTAATGAGATGAATTTTATCATTTAATAAAACTTGAGCTTCTTCTTTGTTTAAGATAAAGATATCGCTTAGTTTGATTAAGGTTTTTAGTTGATTTAATCCAGCGCGTATATGGGTTGTTCCGGGTTGAAAAGCTAAATGAATATTTAGATTTTGTTGAAGATATTTTACTAAATGCTTATTAAAAGCTAAAAAGTTGTTACCCATGGCGCTATAATAAATCCATTTAGTTTTTTGCAGTTTAGGGAATTTATATTTACGAGGTTTAAAAAATAATAATTGAGTTCTTTCTCCTTTATAACTTAATAAAGTAGCTTCGCTGGTGTGTTCGTTAGCGCATTTGCACATTAGTGAGACATCAACTTTTTCACGGCGTAAAGTTTCTTTAAGTTGTTCGCCTACAAAATTTTTGCCAACCCAACTAACTAAAGCGCTTTTAAAACCTAAACGACTAGCTGAAACTGCTACATTTGCTGAATTACCTGCAGCTGGAATTTTTATCACATTTCGAACAGGAATTTTTTCTGCATAATCAAGACAAAGTAAACATTTGTCTTTTTTTAAACTACAACTTACGGTTGCCTCATCAATTATATAAAAAATATCTCGCAAACTTTCACCAATGCAGATAATATCGAATTGTTTCATATTTTAAATTATTATACTACAAAATGGGAAATTTAACTCCCTCTAAATCTCCCTCTTAGTTTAAGAGGGAGATTTGTTAACTGGTTTTTACAGCTCCTCTTTTAGTTTAAGAGAGGGGTATGGGATGAGGGATAATTCTTGTGATTATCCGTGCCGTCGTAGTGACAAATCTTGTATTTATCCGTGCCAAGGTTTTTATTTATGTACGGATAAACACGAGATTTATCCCTACAAACGGGGTTTGGGATGAGTTACGACTTTTAAGAGAGGGAGAAGGGGATGAGTTACGATCTTATAAAACTTAACTTCCCATTTTGAATTTTGATGGTCAAAATAAAAAAAACCGCCTTTGCAAAATGCTGTGGCGGTTGACGATTCGATTGTTGCCCAACGACGTGGGACAAATCCCGACGTCATCGGTTGCTGTAGATTTTTGTAAACTCTCCTCTTTTTTAAACGATAAGCTTTTTTGTCATGATTATGACGTTACCCCCTTTTGATATATACCGCATTGTTAATAAATTGCGGATTTTTTTTCTTCGCCTCATGCGATCACCGATTTGATTTGCAAAATCGGTTTGGTTTTTGTGAAAGCGCGCCTAGCTTTCTTTTTTAGCCTGCTCTACAGCATATTCTCTCAACTTTATAGCCTTGAAGATTTGTGAAGAGGCTTTTGTTTTTTGAGATTTCTCGAGACCCGGCCAAGGCCTCGAGATGTTGTGTAATATCATAATTTAGCAAAATTGTCAATATCCGATTGATTATGATAGAATTCTGAAGATATGAAAATATTGCAAATTCTATTTTTTAGTGCAATTTTAGCGTTTTTTGTTGGAGTTGGTTGTGATGATTCATCTAAAAGATTTGATAATAGACAAGATAATTCGAAATTGATAATAAAAAATATTGATCCTTGCGATTTGATTGATAAAGCTGAAATAGATGCTTTGTATGGCGCACCTGCAACTATTATTCAACATGACTTGGAGCCAATAAATCCAGTGGGTCAAAAAATGTGCGTGTACGATATACCTAACGAAAAAGCATTAACCATGGTTGTGGTAAGTGTTCATGAGACGGATGAGATTACTAGTGGCATCACGGCTGAACAATTATTTCAAAGTCAAAAGGACTTTTTGGAAAATGTTACGGAGATTAAAGATATGGGAGGAGGCGCTTTTCAAACGCAAATGGATTTTGTTGGAGGAGGTTCGATATATTTTTTGACAAAAAATAAGCAAATATTGATTTCGGTTGATGTATCTTTAGGTAAATTGGATCACTTTGCTAATCAACAAGCAGAACAAAAATTTGCCAAACAAATTCTGGAAAAGTTACAATAATGATTTGTAAAAAATAAAAATGACGGATTATTTCCGTCATTTTCTTTTTATTACTTTAAGAGCGGATTTTACGATGTCTTTGGAACGCATTTTGTATTTATCGAGCAATTCATCTGGCTCGCCGGATTCGCCGAATGTATCAAGCGCACCTATGGCCTCGATGGGCACAGGTATGTTTTGCGCACAGAATTCGGCAACAGCGCCATGAAGCCCACCGATTATTTGATGTTCTTCGATGGTTACGGCGCAAGCTGTTTTTCTTAAAGAATTTTTGATTGTTTTGCCATCTAAAGGTTTTATTGTGTGACTATTAATCACTTCGGCCTCGATGTGAAGTTTAGCAAGTTCTTCGGCGGCTAATAATGCTTCGTGCAGTAAAGGTCCACAGGCTATAAGGGTAACATCGTAACCTTCGCGACAAATATATGCTTTGCCAAATTCAAAGGGAGTTTTTTTTGTGGTGATGACCGGAGTTTTTTCACGCGCGAATCTGAAATAAACAGGGCCTTTGTATTTTGCGGAGGCGATTGTGCATTTGCGAGTTTCTTCGGTATCGCAAGGAGCGCAAACTATGATATCAGGCAAAACTCGGGTTATGGCAATATCTTCTAGCGCTTGATGAGTGGCTCCGTCGGGGCCAACTGAAACTCCGGTATGCGCGCCAGCGATTTTGACATTAGCTTTGGCATAGCAAACCGAGACGCGAAGTTGATCCCAGCTTCTACCCGGAGAAAAGACGGCATATGAAGAAACAAAAGGAATTTTTTCGGAAAGCGCAAGTCCGGCTGCTATGCCCATCATGTTTTGTTCGGCTACACCACATTCGATAAATCTTTCGGGGTATTTTTTTCCGAATTCAAGCACGCGGGTTGATTCAGCAAGATCCGCGGTGAGAACGATAACATCAGGATTATTTTCACCTAGTTCTAAAAGCGCGTCTCCGTAACCATTGCGTGTGGGGATTTTTTCGACTGTTTTATATAACAAGTAGGGATTTAGATGTGGAAGTTTCATAATTATGATTGTGATTATTGATGTTCGCTATAAATTTTACCGTTAAGAGTTCGTATTTCGTGAAGCGCGAGTTTTGCCTCATCTTTGGTTGGCGGTTTACCATGCCATTCGAATTTATTTTCCATGAAGCTAATTCCTTTGCCGGGTATTGTGTGGCAAATTATGGCAGTTGGATTTGCGGCCATGGCTTTGGCTTTTTTCATGGCATCTAAAATTTCGCGAATATTATGACCGTCAATTTCTATTACAAACCAATTAAAAGCTTTTAATTTATCGGAAAAATTTTCTAAAGGCATAACATCTTCGGTATTGCCATCGATTTGGATATTATTTCTATCTATCAAAATAGTCAGCTCTCGCAAATCATATTTGCCGGCTAACATTATAGCTTCCCATGTTTGACCTTCATCAAATTCACCATCGCTCATTAAGCACCATGTGTGATAAGTTGAATTTTGAATTTTGAATTTTGAATTATTATTTTTTTGTGCTGTTTGGGGCGTATTATTTGTAGTTTGATTTATACGAGAAGCTAATGCCATACCAATTGCTTGGGAAAGGCCTTGACCTAAAGGACCTCCGCAAGTTTCGATGCCGTTGTTGAAATGATTATTTGAATGGCCTTGCAAAGGAGATCCGAGCTTGCGTAGAGTTTTAAGTTGATTGTGCGGAATAAAACCGGCGTGAGCCAGAGTAGCGTAAAGGACTGGACAAATGTGAGCATTGGATAAAATAACGCGATCGCGAGAAGGATCGTTTTTCTTCTTGGGATTTAAATTAGCAACTCCGCCAAGATAAAGCGCGGTAAAAACGTCAGCCATGCCTAAGGAGCCAGCCGAGTGCCCAGAACCGGCTTTGACCAACATATTAATAATATCTTGGCGTATTTGATTTGCTGTTGTTTCGAGTTTTTTAATTGATTGCATATTTATTATATTTTAACATGAAAGAACTTAAATAAAAAAGACGCCTCGTGGACGCTTTTTTATTAAATATTTTTGTATTGTTATTGTAATGCATAGATTATACAAATAATTCCTAAGCTGAAATTGGTAATTGGCAAAAGCCAGCTTAATATTTCATTTGTATAATAATATAAAATACGCTCATCTTTTTGCATAACTTGCCAAATTTTTAAGAATCAGTTCCCCCTTAAAATAAAATGGCGATTTTGTAAATTAGCAAAAATTGTAATTTTAGTCAAGCCTAATGGCTTTAATTAGATTAAAAAATAAAGACGCTTACTTAAGCGTCTTTATGAATTAGCGAGCTTAGATTATGGATTGATAACCGTGATAATGGTAAGTTGTTCATCTGAAGCATCTAATAAATCTAAGGCACGACCATAAAAGGTGTAAGAACCGGTTTGTTGCCAAGGGCCTACATTGTAAGTACAAGGAGCAGCGCCTTCACAGTGTTTGATGATTTGTCGTTCGTTGTCGAGAATTTCGATATGTTTGATTCCATCTTGATCGGAAGCAGAAACGGTAACATTAACTTTTTCACCTGTGTAGATTGTATTTTTATCAGCTTGAATTGTTGTATATGGTGAATCATTCTGCGAAACGGTTATGGTTAAATCTTTACTACGATAGACGCGACCAATGGTATCTGTGACCATGCCATAAACCGTTGTGGATGTGCCATCATCTCCTTCTGGAGAAAGAGAGTAGCGACAAGTGCGGATTCCGGATTCGCAAACCATTTTACCAAATCCGTTTACAAATATTTCTATACGTTTAACCGAGATGTTTGGCGCGTCAACAATTATGCCAGTTGATTGACCAACTTTAACATTGGTTCTGTCTGCGGAAATATGAACTCCGCTAGCTATTGCCTCTTTAACAATGGTAACAATAAGCTCTTGGTTGATTCGTGTTTGATCTAAATAAGTTATTTCAGCGCGGGCAGTTAAAACTGTTTTATCGACAATAAATGGTATTTGATAATTGGTTACACAGATAGATGTGTTGTTACAAGTGGCAATCAAAGTATTGTCTATTAGAATGCGCAATGATTGAGCTTGTTCATAGTCTTTTGTTGAAGCTGAAAATGTTATTATATCGCCGGGTTGAGGTTTTGAATTGTCAACGTTAAAATTCATGTTATTAATTTCTGTTGATTCTTCAGTGAATTGGCCGTCATCTTTTTCTTCAGTAAGCTTTTCATCATCTTTTTCTTCTGTGGGAGGTACGGAGACAAGGTGCTTATCGTGGTTAATTGATGTTATTAAAGAGGTTATTGATGAAATGCTAAAATCGGTGGAAGTTTCAATATTTGTACCTACAGTGTAATTTATGAAAAATGGATCAGGAATATCATCTATTTTTGTATTCCAATTGTCTCCATAAAGATTTTTAGCCACTTCTTCGGATGCGATATGGCGTAAAATACCATGCGCGTCAACTGCGTATGTTTTAGGGTCGGTAGTTATTTTAAGCATGCGCACTCCAGGACGATAAGTAACATTTCCACCGATGGTGATATTGGCTAATTCAGCATCAGTAATTATTTTAATATTATCAAAATTATCGTACCAACTTAAATATGTTTTTTCTGTAGGGAAAACATAACGTTTACCATCAGCCCCGTAATAATAAACGGCTTGTCCGGAAGCTTTGATTAAATCTCCGGAATTGATTTGCGTTATGGCAAAAGATATTTGAGTTGGCAGTATTACGCCAGCAATTATGGCGAGAGTGATTATAAAAGAAGTAATGGATTTCATATTATTAGGATTATAACATACTATAATAATAAGTCGTAACTATATAAGTTTGTTAAATTTAAAGATTAAATTTTTTTAAGAGGGGAGCATGGTAGATTTTTAATAAGTTTTCATATTGATAAATTTTAGTTTTAAAAAAAGACCCGAAGGTCTTTTTTTAGTTGTTATAAAAATAAATTTAGTTGGCTGGCGCTGGTAGATTTTTATCTTTCCAAATGGATGTGGCTTCAGCTTTTTCACCACTGGGATTAAAATCTGATTTTGCGGTGATGTGTGACCCTTGGCGATAGTTGATATAGAAGGCATCTGGTAAATCGTCAACATTTTTAGCCCAATCGGCACCGTAGAGCTCAACGGCAAGATCTTCGGTTTCAATCCAGCGTAAAGTGCCACCTGCTCCAACTGCATATACTTTGGGATCAGTAGTGATTTTTAAAAGTTTAACACCAGGACGATAAGTGACATTTCCTCCAAGGGGAATGCTCATAAGCTCTTTATCTGGAATGGTTACAACACCAGACCAATCTTCGCCATACCATGATTTATAGGTTTTTTCGGTTGGAAAAACATAACGTTTTTCATCGGTGCCGTAGTAATAAACCGTATCAAACGAACCTTTAATTAATTGACCAGGTTGCGCCGAAACGACGGATGCGTTGGCTGGCAAAGAGGTAGCGAATAAACTTAACATCATGAGAAATGCAATGTAGCGCATAAATAACTATAAATGATTAAGAATTAAGAGTTATAAATTATAAATTAAGTACAAAACTCATTAAGATTAAAGTTTAATTTTTTAAAAGAGATTAAATTAACTCTTGATAAATTTTATTCTTAATGAACCTGATATTTAAAATTTACTACTTTGAAAGTTCATTGTAAGCTTTTTTTGGATTTTCTGCAAGAAAGATCGCGCCGCCAGCGTAAAGGCGAGTAGCGCCCGCTTTTATAAGGTTATTTTTTGTTTTATGATTTACTCCTCCATCAACTCCTATGGGGATATGGGGATATCTTTTACGAAGTTTGGTGATGTGTTCGATAGCGATGGGTTGAAAGGGTTGTCCGGAGAAACCTGGATTTACGCCCATTACCAAAATAGAATCCGTAAAATATTTTTTTGCTTCATTATTACTGCGTCCTTTTTGTATGTATTGATAAACTCCGTCTAAATTTGCGTTGGGATTGATAGCCAAACAAGTTTCGAATCCGAGATCATGAATGGCTTTGATCATTTCTTCATGACGCAGAGGGATTTCTTCGTGCCAAATGATACGTTTTAAACCGGGAATTTCTTTCCAATCTTCAACATACTCCCAAGGATTTAAAACCATAAGATGCAGTTCTAGCTCGAATGGAGGATTATTTCGAACAGCAATATAATCTGTATACCAAGTACCATCGTTTAATTTTTTTGGAGTTTTGTTATCCACAAAAATTCCATCCATGATATCGATTTGAACGGTTTTGGCGAAATTACGCGCAATATCTAAACGATCGTTAAATTCTTGACGTTTTTTTGTAAGAATTGCGGGTATAACTTCCATATTGAAATTGATTGGTATTTAAGTATTTGCTGTTAAATATCGAATATTAAGAAGTTTTAAAAAAATTAAGATGGGTATTGGCTCAAGATAATTGTTTTATACGGCGTTTGTGCCGGATTGCTTTTGAAGTTGGAGTATTTAGAAAAATATCGATAAGAATAAGCGCGTCTTTTGGTTTTGTGTTCCAACCGGATAGTGTTAAAACATTGATATTATTGTGCTCGCGAGCGAGTTTAACCTCTTGTTTGTCGTGGCCTTGAGCTGCGCGAATATCTTTATATCTATTCGAAGCTATGGCCGCGCCAACGCCAGAACCGCAGATAAAAACTGACATTTTTGTTTGCGTTAAGTTATTTGTTTTATGTCTAAGATACTTAACGAGTTTTTTAGCGATAAGAGGATAGTCATCATCTTTTTTATAGACGGGAGTTATATCAATGACTTCATATTTTTTGACTAGTTCTTTTTTTATAGCTTCTTTGAGTTTAAAACCAGCATGATCTGATGCAAGAAAGAGTTTCATATATAATTAAGTATAAATGATAAAGTGAAAAGCAGGAAGTCTTGGATTGATTTGTTTTATTATGTTCTGCCTAAAAATTTTGCGAAATATGTTAAGATTAGTGATAAAGTTTTTATAAAAAGCGAATTAAGTTTTTTTAATTTATTTTGCGAAGTTTTTAAATGAGATTGAAATAATTAGATTTTTATTTAATTTATTATAAATAATGAATTGATTGACCAAATTCGTTTTTTCCGCCAATATAAGTGCATTATGAGCAATCCAACACCAATACCTTCCAATAGACCTGATTTTCCAAAAATTGAAGAAGAAATTCAAGAATTTTGGATAAAAAAGAATATTTTTGAGCGATCGATTGAAGAGAGATCTGAGAATAAGGTTTTTACTTTTTATGATGGTCCGCCGTTTGCAACCGGCTTGCCTCATCCGGGGCATCTTTTGCAAAGCACGATAAAAGATGCTATTCCTAGATATTGGACCATGAAAGGTTATCGAGTAAAAAGAGTTTGGGGTTGGGATTGTCATGGATTACCGGTGGAAAATTTAATTGAAAAAGATTTGGGATTAAAATCACGTAAAGAAATTTTGGAATACGGAATTGATAAATTTAATTCAGCTTGTAGATCCTCTGTTTTGAAATATGATCAAGAATGGCGTAAATATATAAATAGAATTGGGCGCTGGGTTGATATGGATAATTCGTACATGACCATGAATGATGATTATATAGAGTCGGTTTGGTGGGTATTTGCAGAATTATACAAAAAAGGCCTGGTGTATAAAGATTTTCGCGTATCATTATATTGTCCACGTTGCGCTACGCCTTTATCAAATCACGAAATTACCATGGGGCATTCGTATCGTGATGCTGAAGATCCTTCGATTGTTATTAAATTTAAAATTAAAGGCAAAGATAATGAGTATTTATTAGCTTGGACAACTACTCCATGGACATTGCCAGCTAATACGGCTATAGCTGTGAATCCGGAGATGTGGTATTTGATTTTTAAAATGCAAAATAACAATGAGATTTGGATTTTGGCGGAAAATCGTATTAAAGAAGTTTTGGGAGATGATTTTTTAAATGCGAAAATTGAAAAACGTGTATTGGGATCAGAATTGGAAGGATTGGAATATGAACCTTTATTTGATTTTGTTGCGGTGCCAAAAGAAAAAGTTGCTTATAAAGTGATAACCATGCCATATGTGAGCGCGGAAGATGGAACTGGTTTGGTGCATACGGCTCCGGCGTTTGGTGAAGAAGATTTTCAAGCTTCAAAGGTTCATAATTTAGCGGTATTATTAACTGTCGATGCTGATGGCAAAATGATGCCTGAATTGGGGGAATTTGCGGGAATAGGAATTAAAGATGCGGATCCATTAATAATGGATAATTTGGAAAAAAGGGGCTTGCTATTAAAACGTGAAACAATAACGCACTCTGTGCCTGAATGCTGGAGATGTAATACTTTACTTATGTATAGAGCGCAAGACGCTTGGTTTGTGAATGTGCAAAAATTGAAAAATAAGTTAATTGAAGCTAATAAAAAAATTCATTGGGTGCCGGAGCATATGAAAGAAGGTCGTTTTGGTAAAGGTTTGGAAATGGCTCCGGATTGGAATATTTCTCGCACACGTTATTGGGGAGCGCCTATACCAGTATGGATTTGTGATGAATGCCAAAAAAGACGTGTATTTGGTTCGATTGCGGAATTGAAAGAAGCAGTGGGGGGAAATTTTCCGGAGGGTTTTGATATGCATCGTCCAGGTATAGATAAAGTAGAAATTGCTTGTGCTTGTGGAAATAAAATGAAACGCGTGGAATATGTTTTTGATTGTTGGTTTGAATCGGGCGCAATGCCTTATGCTTCAGTTCATTACCCTTTTAAAAATGCGGAAAAGTTTATTAATAATTTTCCGGCGGATTTTATTGGTGAAGCGCAGGATCAAACGCGTGGATGGTTTTATACTATGCATGTTTTGGCTGTGGGATTGATGGGAAAACCTGCTGCGAAAAATATTGTGGTAACCGGTCTGCTATTGGCCGAAGATGGTAAAAAAATGTCTAAATCGAAAAAGAATTATACGGATCCATATGAATTGATGGAAACTATTGGCGCTGACTCATTGCGATTATACATGCTTTCATCTTCAGTTATGCAAGCTGAATCTTTTATTTTTAAAGATGAAGAATGCAGGCAGATTCAAAGATCTGTTTTTGGGATACTTTGGAATGTGCGTCAGTTTTATTTGACCTATTTGAAAAATGTCGAGCTTTCGGGCGCGACTCCGCGTAGTTTGCATGTTTTGGATAGATGGATTTTTTCAAGATTAGACGAACTTACTTTGCATATCACGCGCGAAATGGATGATTATCAACTTGCTAATGCGCTTAGGCCGATTAGATTGTTTGTTGATGATTTATCAACTTGGTGGTTGAGACGATCTCGTGAACGCATGAAACAGACCGAGGATTTTGAAGATGCGATTGATGCGATGAGAACATTGCGTGAAGTATTATTAACTTTTTCCAAGTTATTGGCGCCGTTTGCTCCATTTTTTGCCGAGAAATTATATCAAGATTTAGAAGGAGAAAAAATGTCGGTGCATTTGGATAAATGGCCCAAGGCTGATGAAGGAGCTATTGATCATGGTTTGTTGAGCGATATGCAATGGGTTAGAGATGTTGTTAATGCTGGGTTGGAGCAAAGAGTGGCTTCAAAACTTCAGGTTAGACAAGCACTAGCATCAATTAAAATTAATATACGTGATGATAAACTTTACGATAGAGTGGCCGAAAAACAGGATTTGCATCGTTTAATTGCCGAGGAATTGAATGTTGAAAAAATAATTATAACTAAAGCTAATATCGCAATTGCAGATGCTTGGGAGGCAGAAATAGATAAGGAATTAACGCCAGAGTTGAAACGTAAAGGATTGGCTCGTGAAGTTGTGCGTCATATTATGCAATTGCGTAAGAAAAATGAATACACTCCAGAAGATAGAATTAAAGTTAATTTGATAGTAGAGGATTCGGGTTTGCTAGAAACATTGGAACAAATGAAGCAAGATTTAGCTAAAGAAGTTAAAGCGGATGATGTTTTTATTGGCACTGAATCAGATCAAGAGGCTGATGCGAAATTAGTTTATGAAGGCAATAATATTAAGATTATAATAACTAAATAAATTTATAACTTAAAATAAATGAATAAGAACGCGGTTATTGACTGCGTTTTTATTCTTAATTTAGCTAAGATATTGACATGATTATAAAAATAGGCTAATGTTATTTGTTCGGATGAACCTAAGGTTTTACATGAATAATGTAAGACTTTGCTCTTTAGAAAAAAAGAAAGGCGGACAAATGACTCCCTCAAAAAACAAGAATATTGTCAAGATTTTTCCAAGTGGCACTAAGATTGGTGAAGTCGGCAAAGATATGTATGAACTGGAAAAACATATAAATGCCGGCGGAGAAGCTGTGGTATACAAAGCTAGGTCTTTGGAAGACGATCGTTTAGTCGCTATCAAACTTCATTACATGATTGAAGATCCTTTAGAGATGAAAAGATTTCGTCGTGTTGAACATATTCTTAGGACTGTTAAAGGTCCGAATATTTTGCCTCTGGAAGATGCAGGGATTTATATGGATGGTGATGATAGTTATCCGTATTTTGTATTCCCTTTCATCTCGGGGGGCAGGACTTTGGAAGATATTATTAATGAAAGCAGGATATTGATGCCTGTTACATCTTTGCATCGAGGCACTTGTATTCCTTTGGAAGATTTACTTTATTACGCTATATCGATGGGAAGCGGATTGCGCGATGCGCATATGCGTGGAGTTCAACATAGGGATTTTAAACCGGCAAACGTTTTGATTGCGGGAAATGGTAGAAACGCTGTTGTTAGAGTTATGGATTTTGGTATCGCGCGTTTTTTCGACAAAGAGCAAGATGCTAAACATCCAAAGTTAACTGTTCAGGGATTTTTTCGGGGTACTCCTGAATACTTAAGCCCAGAACAGGCGCGCGGTGAAGGTCCGGACGCGAAAGGAGATATTTGGGCTTTTGGAGTTGTTCTTTATGAGATGATAACCGGAGTGTCGCCATTTGATTTTGAAAATGAGCATCGCATGAGCGTGCTTTCTAGGGTGATTTTTGGTTACACAAAGCCCACACCGATTGATACTTATTGTTTGGGAGTGGATCCATTGTTAGAAGCTTTAACAATGAAATGCATGGAGTTTGATCCGGCTAAACGTCCGGAAAACATGGATGATATTTTGGAGGAATTGAATCGCATGGAATTGCGCTTGCCTCATGTTTCTAAGAGCGAATTTCCTCCGATTTCATTACCAGCTAAAGAGTTTGTAGCTGATCCTGAAGCAACGACAATGGCCGCGTCTTCTACACCTCCTAAGATTATGCAGGTTAATACGCCACGCATCAGCTATTCAAATATTAGTCCAAAAATAATGATTGAGAAATCGACAGTGAAAAGGCAAGTTGTTGAAATAGCAAGCAAGAAAAAGAGAAATAATCGAATTTTGCAAAACTCCAGTTTTTGGTTAATTATGACTTTGATTGTTTCGGGAGTAGCGATTTCGCTTTTTCGTTCGCTATGGTTACCGTATTTTGCGCCGACGCAAATAGAAGTAACGTCAGCTAGTCAAAAGGATTCCTTAATACCTGAGGGAAGCAATCAAATCCGATCTTTAGTTTTTATCTCCGCGTCGGCACAACCGATTAAATCTAATCCTCCTGTAAAAGTATCCACGAATACAGATGTGATTGATACTAAAAATGGGGAGAAGGAAGCGGATTTGTTGCCGTCAAAAACGAATGCGGAAACTCATTCAAAAACAAAACCTCGTTCATCGAAAACTGGGTATTATTATCGACCCATTCCTGGCGTTGATTATATCCCTAACGTTGAATAATGGTTGGCTAAATCTCGATTTATGTCATTCATATCGGGATTTTTTTTATTGAAAACTTGCAAGTTGAATGCTTGGCGATTAATCTATAATACATATGATAGGAATTTTAAGAGGTGAGGTTATTGAAAAATTGATTAATTATTTTATTTTGGACGTACGTGGAGTTGGATATCAGATACGCGCGCATTTAAGATTGTTGAGCGAATTAACTGTTGGCGACGAACCAACTATTTATATACATGAACATATTCGCGAAGATGCTCATGATTTATATGGATTTTCTTCTCGAGATGAATTGGAGGTTTTTGAAATATTGATTAGTATTAGTGGTATAGGTCCTAAGGTTGGATTGGCTATATGCGGTTCGGCAGATCCTGGGGAATTGCGTAGGAGAGTTGCTAGTGGCGATGCGACTTGGTTTGCGACTCTGCCAGGTATTGGTAATAAAACAGCGCAAAAAATTATTCTAGAGCTTAAAGGTCAGCTCGTGGAAGTTGATAATGAAAATCAAATGGATATGGAACTAATCGAAGCGCTAAAGAGATTGGGTTATAAATCGGCGCAAGCTAAAGAAGCAGCGAAGCAAGTTTCTGTTGATATTTCAGATCCATTAGAACGAATAAAATGCGCTTTAAAATATTTAAGTCGATAAATAAATTGTTAGGCATTTATATTTTGATTAACGGATATGATAAAATGTTTTCATGTTTATTAAAGAAATAACAGATAGAATGGATTGGGAAGCTTTTCAATCGCAACAAATTTGGATGCAGTTTCCTCAGTCTTGGGTTTGGGGAGAGTTCAGGAAATCTTTGGGTTTTCCGGTGAAAAGATTTGCTTTAATCGATAAAAATGGAACGTGGATAATGGCCGTACAAGGAGAGTATAGACCAAAAAGATTTGGATTAGGATATTGGTTTACTCCACGTGGTCCGCAATTTAATCCGCGAATACCCGAAGAAAAACAAAGAGAATATTTGGCGACTTTTATAAATGAGTTGTATGTAAAAAATCAAATACCAAAATCATTATTTTGGAGAATGGAGCCAATTATTTACCCAAGATCAGCATTTAGAATCTTACCTCCTCGCATGAATCGCACACAGGCTATGAATCCTGCGGTTACGGCTGTTTTGGATTTAACTAAATCCGAATCTGAATTATTAGCCAACATGCATCAAAAAACCCGCTACAATATCAAAGTTGCTGTAAAACATGATGTAACCACTAGAATTACCAATCATCCTAAGGATGTTGATCAGTTTATTAGATTAATGGAAGAGACAGCGAAACGTGATAAATTTATTCAACATGATTCGGCTTATTTATCTAAAACTTTATATACTCTGGCGGCTACGCATATGGCTCGTTTGCGCGTAGCGGAAATTAACGGAGCTATGTTGGCGGCTAATTTGGAAGTAAACTATGGTAATACTGTAACTTATTTATACGGAGCTTCAAGTTCTAAAATTCGTCAAGTAATGGCGCCTTATACATTGCAATGGGACGCGATTAAGCAAGCTAAGTCTGAAGGTGCGAAGTTATATGATTTTTGGGGCTGTAATCCTGAAAATAGAGCAACTCCATTATACAAATCGAGTTGGGAGGGAATTACGCGTTTTAAAATGGGTTTTGGAGCGCAGAGAAGATATTTGATTGGAACATGGGATTTACCAATAAACATTTCTTTGTATAGGTTGGTTTTTTTTAGAAGGTTAATGCAACCAATTTAAGTGAAAAATTAACCTTTTAATTAAAAGAAGGGTTTGAAAGATTTGCGAATTATCATAAACATCCATTATTTAATGATATTAAAGAATTTAATTGTAAGTTGACTGATTGGCAGATTTGATATAATGACAAAAAGATCTCATTGAACACTTAACGAAATTATGCTGATTAGATAAGTTGCTGATCAAGAATTAAGTATGCAGAGTAAAAATGAATAGGAGTGTACATGAAATTGATCATGTGTGAAAAATTTAGCATGATTGATTTTGCTTGCACCCATAGCTCAGTTGGATAGAGCGCTTCCCTCCGAAGGAAGAGGTCAGACGTTCAAATCGTCTTGGGCGCACCATATAAAATCGCCTCTTGTATATTTGAGGCGATTTTAAGTTATTAGTTATAAATAATAACTTATATAGATGTTATAAGTTACTTATAAATTAAGTTATTTTTGTATTTTCTTTTCCTTTTAATCCAAGTATTTCTCTTGCTTCGTTTGGACTTGCAATTTTTTGGCCAAGATTAATTGCTATTTGTTTAACTTTTTCAACTTGCTCGGCATTGGATTTAGCAAGAATGTTTTTATCAATGTAAAGATTATCTTCAAGACCAACACGAACATTGCCTCCGATTTTGAGAGAAAGTTCAGCAATAGGAAATTGATAGCGTCCGGCTCCTAAAACAGAAAAAACATAATTATCTCCAAAAAGTTTATCAGCGGTTTGTTTCATTATATTAAAAGCCTGTTCATCGGCGCCGATACCGCCCATGACTCCAAATATAAATTGGATAAAAAATGGGGGTTTGATAAGTTCACGTTCTGCAAAGTGGGCGAGATTATAAAGATGACCAATGTCATAACATTCGTATTCGAATTTTGTGCCATATTCGGTTACGGTATTGATGATATATTCTATATCTTTGAAAGTATTGCGAAAAACGACATCTTCCGACATTTGTAAGAATTGTTTTTCCCAATTGTATTTCCAAACAATATCAGCTTTTGCGGCGCGCGCGACATTGAAGTTGATGGAACCCATGTTAAGTGAGCAAAGTTCAGGCTGGAATTCTTTGACAGCAGATAAACGTTCATCAAGAGTCATGCCAAGAGCTACTCCGGTAGAAATATTTAAAATTGCGTCAGTATTTTTATGGATTTGACTAAGAAATTGGCGGAATATTTCAGGATCGTTGGTTGGTTTGCCATCATTTGGCTGTCTGGCGTGCAAATGAATTATAGATGCTCCTGCTTTGGTAGCGTTTATACTCTGAATAGCTATTTCATTTGGCGTAATGGGAAGATATGGAGAGAGACTGGGAGTGTGTATTGCGCCTGTTATTGCGCAAGAAATGATGGTTTTCATATTTTTTGATGATATCATTGCCAGTAAATTATTACTAATAGTATTAGAGATTGTGCTATAATAATTTTATAGCACATTAAAAAAGGAAGGCAAAAGCATGAGAAGCGTTGTCGAAGATTACACGCCCGTACAAATTACTTCCGAGGCTTTTATTGCAAATTATGGTTTCAGATGGCAACAAGTCTATAAACCGTTTTTTATGGAGTGGAATATACCTTATAGCATGCCAAAACCTGTTACGGTACCCGAATCATTGAATTTGCTTACGCAGATCAATACGGGCAAACGACGTTTAGATTGGTGTCCAAAATCTGTAAACATAATGCATCATTTATATCCGTTTTTTGTATCACGAAGAATATTATTTGATTGTCCAGATTTGTCGGAAAAAATTTTGATGGAATTGCGATCCGATCAGGATGCTTGGATAGTGTCAGTCGCGGAAAAATATTTTGCTACTGAACAAGAGCACTATGAGGATGTAAAACAGAGCGGTTTTTATCGCCAAGTTTTGACTACGCCAAACTTGATTCAGATATTGTATCTTTTAGCATTAGCGGAATATCGTGGATTGGATTATGCTAAAAAGAATATACCTTTTGTTTCACAATCGATGGAAAAACTTATGTACGCGCGGACTAATACGCAAATATTAGTTGATGGTCAAAATGGTTTGACGCTTGCTGTGGCTTATTTGCCAAGAAAAGCGGTTTTGATTAGAGCTCTTCCTAAGAATCAAAGGAAAAATATTTGTTCCGTGGGCGCATTCATACTTAGCTGACTCGAATTAAATGGATTCGAGTTTTTTTATATGCTTGACGAAAGTGAAATCTTTGCATAATATACTCACAAAATATATTAAGCATCAGTAGCTCAATTGGTTAGAGCAGGGGCCTCTTAAGCCCAAGGTTCCGGGTTCGATTCCCGGCTGATGTACCAAACCTCCTGATATAAAAAAGGAGGTTTTTGTTTTTTAAAAAAAATTTTGAAAAGAATGTAGTATTATTAGTTAGGAATATGTGTTAAATATGTTTATTGGATAAGAATTTTTGTAATTGCTTTATAGATTTTGTGTTGATAATATCGCTTTTTTTTGCCCAACCTCTACGGGCTATGGATTCACCGAGATGAAGTAAATTGAAATGATTAGTTGAGTGGGCATCGGTATTGATAACAAGTTTTACGCCAGCGCGAATAGCTTCACGAGTCCAAATGTCGTTAAGATCCATACGATTTGGCATGCAATTTATTTCCAGTAGAACATTATATTTTTTAGCGGTTGCGATTATGGCCTGCATATCGAGCTTGATTGCTTCTCGTTTGCCGATGATTCTGCAGGTGGGATGGAATAAGCAATGAACATGGGGATTGCTCATGGCTTTAATTACGCGCGTAGTTTGGTCTTTTTCGGAGAGATTAAAATGAGAATGAATTGAAATGCCAACAAAATCTAATTTTGATAGAGCTGTATTTGAGAGATCAAGTGATCCATCTTTAAGGATATCGCATTCAACACCTTTTAAGATTTTAAAATTGCGAAATTTTTTATTTAGTTTTTCGATTTCGTGCCCTTGACGCATTAAGCGATTTTCGTTTAAACCATTAGCGATTTTTAATGATTTGGTGTGATCAGTTATTGCTATGTATTTTAAGCCTAAAATTTGAGCAGATTTAGCAAGTTCTTCAATAGAAGAATCGCCATCTGACCAATTGGATTGCACTTGTAAATCACCTTGAACAGAACCATATTCAATTAATTTAGGGAGTTTGTGATTTTTTGCCATTTGTATCTCATCTCCACCAATGCGGATTTCGGGAGGAGGGGTTTGCATGCCTAGTTTTTTATAGATAGCTTCTTCTGTTTTGCAGGCTATTAGTTTTCGTTTCCTGTTGTGTTGTTTGAGTTTGAATAAACCATATTCGTTTAAAATGAATCCTTTTTGTTGAGCATATTGTCGCAAGAGAATATTGTGGCGTTTATTACCGGTAAAATATTGCAAAGTAGCGCCGTATACTTCGTCTTTGACAGCGCGAATATCAGCATCAATACCGATTTTGAGTCTGACGGAGGCCTTTGTTGATCCTTTTTCATGAATGGATTTTATTTGCGGGAGTAAACAAAAACTATCGATGATTTTTTTGGGATTGTTTCCGGTGGCAATAATATCTATATCACCACATGTTTCTTGACGACGGCGAATTGAGCCGGCGTATGAACAACGTTTAACTTCTTTAATGCGCTGGATTGAGGTTATGATTTCGTTTGCTATGGGCAGAATATCTCCTAGAAGCATGCGATTAGATTCTTGCTCGTAAAGATTAAGTTGGCGTGCAATTTTTTGCTCGCTTTTTATACCCCATCCGGGCAGTGATTTTAACTTACCGTGTTGCAAGGCCTTTTTTAGATCGGCGATGTTTTTGATTTTTAAAAATTTCCAAAGCTCGTTGATATGCTTTGGGCCAAGCCCTTCGATTTGTGAAAGTTCAAAAATATTAACCGGAATTTCTTTTTTAATTTTTGTATAAGTTTTGATTTTTCCGGAGCGAAAATATTCATCAATTTTTTTAGCAATACTTTCGCCGATATTAGGCAATGCGATTAAAGCTTTGATGCCACCTAATCGCCAAGTTTGTTTTATATCATCCCCAAGTTCAGCGACTGATTCGGATGCTAATTTGTAAGCGCGAGGTTTAAAGGCATCGCCTTTAATAGAGTGATAAATAGAAAATTCTAGTAGAATTTTTGATAATTCATTTTTGGGTTTCATATAATTATTCAACCATTAATTAAATCAACGAAGTATTTTGATGATTGTAAAAGATTAGATTTTAATATTTGAATCTTATTGTAATTATTGTGATACAATATTAGATTTAATTTAACCAAGTTAAACATGTGATTTTTATGTAATGAGAATATTTTCATTTTAAATTTATTTTATAACTTTTGATAAACATTTGTCGAAATTTTATAAAATAAGGAATGAAATAAAAGGTTGATGTTTTTATGTTATGGCGGTAAATCTCTCTAAATAATGATTCAAATACTTGTATGGCATTGTTTATTGAGCAACTTGCAAAAAAATAATAATCGTTATATTATGTTTCGACATTTGAAGAATAGGGGCGAGTGGCGGAATTGGTAGACGCACAGGACTCAAAATCCTGCGATCGCAAGGTCATGAGGGTTCAAGTCCCTCCTTGCCCACCATCCTTTGTTAAAATTATGAATAGCGTGATTTTTGGTAAATAGCGGGGATTTTTTTGCATATCAACGATGATGAAATTGAAAAGCCGTTTATTTGAAGATAAGCGGTTTTTTAGTGAGAAAATATTTCTTGCTTAAAATATCCTAAAATGATACAAAATATCTAAATATAATATGAGATACTCTAATTTGATTTCCAAACCAAGTAAAAATGTTCCTCATGATGCGGATTCGGCGAACGCCAAGTATTTAATTCAGGCTGGCTTTATACATCAAGAAATGGCCGGAATTTATTCTTGGATGCCAATGGGCTTAATGGTTTTAAGAAAGGTAGAGAATATAATTCGTGAAGAAATGAATTCTATAGGAGCGCAGGAGATTTTGATGCCAGCTTTACAATCTAAAGAAAATTGGGAAATTACGGGGAGATGGAATAAAGTTGATGTTTTATTTAAATTAAAGTCGCAGACTGAACGTGAATATGCTTTAGGCGCAACTCATGAAGAAATTGTTACACCACTCGTCGGATCTTTTGTTAAATCATATAAAGATTTACCGATTGCGGTTTATCAAATACAGACAAAATATAGAGATGAGCTTAGAGCTAAATCGGGTATTTTGCGCGGACGTGAATTTGGCATGAAAGATTTGTATTCTTTTCATACAACGCAAGAAGATTTAGAAAAATATTATGAGCTAGTAAAGCAAACTTATTTAAAGATTTTTAAGAGATGTGGCTTGGATGCCAAAATTGTAGAATCGTCGGGTGGAGACTTTACTAAAAAATTTAGTCATGAATTTCAAGTTATTACTCCCGCAGGTGAAGATGATATTTTAGCGTGTTCGGTTTGCACATTTGCGCAAAATATTGAAATAGCCACGATGAAAGCGGGGGATGCTTGTCCGGCTTGCGGAGCTAAATTGGAAGCCGTTAAGGGAATTGAAATTGGCAATATTTTTGATTTGCATGAAAAATTTACATCTGCATTTGGAGTAAAATATAATGATGAAAATGGGAAACAGAAAATTCCGATTATGGGTTGTTATGGCATAGGCACAACGCGTTTAGTAGGGGCGATTGTTGAGGCACATCATGATGAAAAGGGAATGATTTGGCCGGTAGAAGTTGCTCCTGCGGATGCGCATTTGATTACTTTGAACTCTAAAGACGATGCTATTAATGAAAAAGTGCAAATTGCGTCACAAGGATTATATGAAGATTTGCAGAAGGCTGGTAAAAAAGTTTTATGGGATGATAGAATCGATGCTTCGGTTGGAGAAAAGTTAGGAGACGCGGATTTAATAGGACTGCCGATTAGAATATTGATTTCATCAAAATCTTTGGATCAAAATGGAGTGGAGGTAAAATTTAGAACAGAAAATAAGGCAAAAATAATGGCTTTTGATGAAATTTTGCAATTATTCGCTTCAAACTCTTGACAAAAATTAAAAAATCAGCTTTACTATTATATATTAACTCGTACTTTTGAGAGGTTAACTATGTCAACACAAAAGATGTCAAAGAAAGATGTATCTGAACAAGAGGCGTCTAAGCAAGAAGCGCCTAAGCAAGAGATGTCTAAGCAAGAGCAGGCTTATGCTAAATTTGTAGAATATTTTTGCAAAGCCAATATTAGCCATATAGTTGGCGCTTTTCGTCTGTATGATGTGATACGTTGGCGTTATGATAAAGATATTTATCTTCATAGTTCGCTTTCCGCTAAAAATTTAAGTGATGAAGATGCGGAATTAGTAATAAATGTTATTGATGAGCTAGATCGGACATCTTTAACTGAACTTTTACGAGAAGCGCTTGGGCATGACTAGTGATGTTGTTTTATTGATCTGTTCTAACTGAATTTTTACGGGAGGGATTTATGATTAAAGCGTTTTTTGATCCGCGCCTTTAAAGGGCGTTTTTTTTTAAGTTAGATTATGATATAATTAGCGAATTATGATTTCTAGAGAAAATGGAGAAGGACGACGGTTGAAAACCGAGCAATATAAAAATGAATTAGAGATAAGGAAAAGAAAGGTGTCATTGTTGAAAAAGCAAATACAGGAGAAGGGTGAATTTTTATCTACTGAAGAGCAAGAGAGTTTGAGGATAGATTTAGAAATAGCCGAACAAGAGTTAGAATTTTATGTTTGGGAGAGAGACACTACTGGCGCAAAAAAAGGTCAAAGATTTGGAGTGGAATTGGGTGAGTTATTAGATCAGATGGGTTTAAAAAGAAATGAAACCGGTGAACTAATCGTGGATGATCCAGAAAATCTGCATAAAAACCATCTTATTTTGGTTAATATGGGAGAGTTGGATAGATTGAATTCAAAGGGCGATCATAAATTGGGAGATATGGGATTGAGTTTGGTTTATAATAAGATTCAACAAGAATTTTTAAGCAATTTAAGCGTTTTTTTTCAAGAGGAAGGATTTGATGAAGAAAATATATCGCAAATGTTTGAAATATATAGGATTAGTGGAAATGATTTTGTGGTAATAGTTAAAGGAATTGATGAAAAAATTGTAGAAAAAATTACTAAAAATTTGAATGGACTCATGGAAGTTCCGGTTGATCAGAAAAAAGATCAAGTGCCTTTGACATCTCATTCCATAACTTTTAACGGGAGTTTTGAATTATTGAAAGAATTGACTAATTTTGAAACATCGATTGATCAAACTTTTGATGAAGTTGAACAGGCAAATAATGAAAGAAAGTTATTGATTACTTTGTTACGCGAAAGAATATTGGTTTTAGGAGAATTTGCGAAAATAAAAACCAGACTAGATAGAATGGTTGATGTAATAAACAACCCGAATGATTTAAGACCAGATGAATTGTATGAAAAATATTTAAAAAAATCATTAGGGTTGTTATTTGTAAGATCGGATCGTTTGGAAGCAATGGATTATTCGGAATTTGTTGAAGCTTTACAGGAGAGGGGCGCTGGTGTTTTGGGAGGAGAATATAATAAATTGAAATGGGACAGGGAAAAATTTATCGTTGCTCGCGATGAAGCTATTCGAATTTTTCAAAATTCTCATGAAATGAATGTTAAAATGGAAATTGATTTGCAGGATAAATTAATAAAAGAATTGCATGAACGTGGAATAAAAGAAGAATTAATTTTTGATGATGAAAAACATGATGATATTCATGTTGAATCAAAAAGAATGGAATTAACGCAAGAAAGATTGGGTGGAATTGATGAGTTTAATCAACGTTTGGATGGTTTAGGTGAGACGAGAGGTGAATTATTAATGTTAGCTTTAAAAAAAGATTTTGATGTAATGAAAGATTCTGAAGAGCATGGTTTAGATGAAAAATTAAAAAAAGAAAAAATTCGTTTAGCGGAATTGAAGCTTGAAGTGGCTAAGCTTAAATATGATACTTTAACAGGGTTAAAGAATCGGGGGATGTTGTTTCAAGAAATAGAAGCGCGTTTGGATGATAAAAAACCAGTATCTGTTGTATCTATTGATATGGCTTTTTTGAAATATTTTAATATAGAAGGAGGAAAAAAAACTGGGGATATGGCCATTAAATCCGCTGGAAGAATTTTGGATAATATAGCGCGTGAATATCAAAAATATGGTGTTCAAGCATATAGAATAGGGGGAGATGAATTTGCTTTAACAATAAATTTGGATGATAAACAAATTATTATGGAAATTATCCAAAAAATTAAAACTTTATCTTCACAATATTTGGAGTCGATACCGGCGCACGAAGGCGCGGGTTTAAGATATAAAAGAGAATCATTGCATTTTAATTTCGGTATTTCTATGTATGGAAATGATTCTGATTTTCAAATGATTGATGCTGATAAATTGATAAATATGGCAGATGCGTTGATTGAGGGGGATAAGACCGTTGATAGATTTATTCTTTTGCTTCATAGAGAAGTGTTAAAAGAGAGAGATGCTAATAAAGAGATGGCTGATTTGGAAGTTTTATATGAGTATTCTTATAAAACTATTTTTGGGATTGAAGGTCGCAAATTGATTGAAGAGTTGACGCAGGAGTATAACTCTAAAAGTGTTTCTTTATCAGAAATAGAAAGGCAGATGATAGAATTTATAACAATGAAATTGAAAGATAAAGGTAAAAAGAAATTAGAAAAACAAGAATTGGAACATATTTTTTTGAGAAATGAGTTGGTGAAAGAAATGCAAGAATTAGAAATTAGGAGATTAACTGAAGATTTGCGTAAAGCTAAACTTGAATCTGAAAGAGATGAACGTATGATTTCATCTCTAAAAAAAAGATTAGAAGAGGCTCAAAATAATCTGGAAAGGATTGTGCGTGTTAGAGAAAATCTTTAATAATTTAAATAGCGCGTTGGCGCTATTTAAAATTTTTTTACCATATAGGTATCTTGTTTATGATAACCGAGATTTTTGTAATATTCTCGCACTCCGATACCTGAAATAACAACAATGTTTTGATAACCCTCTTTATTGGCGATTTCTTCCGCTTTTGCTATTAATGTTCGCCCGTAACCTTTATGCTGAGAAGCTTCTTGATTTTGTTGATTAATATTTAAAGCTGTTCCATAAGTGTGGAGTTCACGAATTTGAGCTGAAGATTGTAGAATGGGAAAAGCTTTATAAATCTCCCAATTTTTAATTTTATGTGATGTATTTTTTTGATAAGGTAGCTTGGGCAGGCGAAGTCGGCAAAAGCCAAAAACAACATCGCGATTTTCATTTTCAATTGAAAGAAAAACTTCGATTCCGCCGGCATTTTCATAACGTTCTTCAAATAATTGAGTTTTATCATTAGCATAATTTCCTTGTACGTGACCAACTTCTCGGCAACGTAAGCATTTGCATTTAATGCCACGTTTATTCATTTCGGTTTCAATTGATTCGCGTAGATTTGTTTGTTTATTGCCATGCGATATATCGGCGGTGGGAAAATCACGGATAAGACGCGAAACGCGACAATAATATGGAATTATTGATTGCATTTTTATTAACAATTCACGTAGTTCTTTGCCTTCTAAAGGTTTAAAATCTCCGCGTTTTGTTATTTCATATAAATCGGAATTGGGGAGAACAACGCATGGATAAAGTTTTATCATATCCGGGCGAAAACGAGGATCGTCAAATAAAATTTTGAAAGATTGTAAATCATCTTTACGGGACGTGCCTGGTTGTCCGGGAAGGATGTGTACGTCAACTTTGAAAGCGGCGGTTTTTAACAAAGCTATGGCGTATTCTGCGTCAGCAACAGTTGTTCCTCGGTTTGTTAGTTTTAAAACACGATCGTTGATTATTTGCAGGCCAAGTTCAACCCGTGTAACTCCGAGTTTTCGTAGATGAATTATTTCATCTGGAGTAATACAATCGGGGCGGGTTTCAATTGTGAGACCGATAATGCGATAATTTGCGCTTTCATTGATTAGTTGAGAATTTTTTAAATCGTGTTTTGCGCTATTATCATCTTTTGATAAAGTGGTATTACCGAGTTCGTTAGCGGCTTCGAAACAGCGAGTTATAAACCATTCGCGATAATCTTTAGGATAAACGGACCATGTACCGCCTTTGATAATGAGTTCGATTTTGTTAGCAGTATGACCGTTTCGCTCTAAAGCTTGGATTCGTTGTTTAACTTGTTCATAAGGATCAAAATCAAGACTTAAAGCGCGTGCGGCCGCTGGCTCACTAGAAATGTAACTTTTTGGCATGCGATATTCGGTGGGGCAGTAAACGCATTTACCGGGGCAAGGATATGGTTTTGTTAGCACGGTAATTGGAGCAACGCCACTGTTTGTGCGTACATCTTTTACTTTTAAAATTTTTTCAATTTTTTCATTTTTAGCAAAGCCTTGTGAGATAAGAAATCGATAAGCCTCCCATAGTTGAATGGAAGTTGGAAAGGCGTAATTGGTGTTCTTGATTGTTTTGCGTATTATCATCATCAAATCTTTACGTGTCGGCAATTCCAAATCGGTTAACGCTTTAATTACAGTTTCAGCAATTTTTAATGGAGGTTTCACCAGCATAAATAGTTAAGTACTACGTTATAACGTTTATAATGGGTTTGATATCATGTTATTATCAGATACGTATCATGACAGAAAATTTGAATTTGATCAAGAGATCTACATTGCAGAAAATTATTGATTAAAGTAGATTATTTATATGAAAAAAGAAACAATTAGTAAAATTAAAAGCGAGATTGCGGAATTTTATGAATCTGAAGGTACTGCATTTGGGCACACGAGACATCATGTTTGGGAATTGATGATGAATTTTATGTCTCGTTTGCAAAAGAATAATATTTTGATTGATGTGGGAGCGGGGAATGCGCGATTACTAGATGTTGTGCCCCAAGATGTTGAATATATAGGAGTGGAGCCAAGCGCTTCACTTAGAAGATTTGCTGAATATAGATTAAAGAAACACAAGAACGCCAAAATGATAGTTGGTGAATTACCTAAGTTGGCTTTATCAAATAATATTGCGGATGCTGTTACTTGTATTGCCGTGCTTCATCATATTCCGTCAAACGAAGAACGACAGAAATCGATTAAAGAATTGCATAGAATTTTAAAGCCAGGAGGGATTATGCTTTTATCGGTTTGGAATTTACGTGCTAAAAGATTTTTATCTTGGAAGATGATAAAAAATGCTTGGTTACGAATTCCAGGATTTAAAGGAGGAGATGCTGGAGATTTTCATTATATTTGGAAAGCTGGAAAGATTCCAAAAAATCGATATGTCCATGCTTTTACTTTATCGGAATTTGTTGTACTTTTTGATAAACAAGATTGGGAAATTGAAAAAATTGGAGCTTATGATAGCAAAGGATGGACAAAATGGTTTTTAGGAAGAAATTTGGTTGCAGTTGTGAGAAAATGTTAATAAATATTATATTTTATTTTATTACGAAAATTTAAACGAAAATCCTTGATATTTGATTAATTGAATCAGTGGATAATGTAAAATTAATATTTGATATTAAAAAACAGCCTTATGGCTGTTTTTTGTTACATTGATGGATAGGTTGGAATATCGGGCTGATTTGATGCTTCCGGAGTGGTCGTTTGAGATGGAGAAGAATGTTTGGGAGCTTTGAGTGCATCTTTTAGACCTTTACCTGGTTTGAATTTAGCAACACGAACTGGAGGAATTTGAATATATTCGCTTGGATTTTGCGGATTAACACCGGTGCGTCCGGCACGGGTACGAGCTGTAAATTGGCCAAAGCCGGCAATGGTTACATCTCCGTTGTTAACAAGCTCAGATGTAACAATATCGACAAATGATTCAACCATGTCTTCGGCTTGTTTTTTAGTGACACCTACGCGATCAGATATCACGTTAATAAGTTCAGCTTTGTTCATAGTAAAAGGTTAATTATTTATACATTAGCTTAGCTCGAAAATGAGCTATTAGATAATTATGCTGTAAGCATAGCACAATTTGGCTTAAATTGCAACTATTTCACGTATTTGTTGTATTTTTAAGGCTTTGAAAGTGTTAAGATCCCAACTAACAAAAATGCCATTTATATCAACTTTACCGGATTCAGGGATTTTATAGGGAGTTGTGGACTCAGCTAGAAATCGCTTAATAGAGCTATTTTTTTCAAATCCTATAACAGAATCATGTGCTCCTACCATGCCCACATCGGTTATTTGAATTGTGCCTTGAGGTAATATTTTTAGATCTGCTGTGGGTACATGAGTATGTGTGCCAAAAACCAGATTAGCTCTACCGTCAACATAATGAGCGAAGGCGTTTTTTTCACTAGTAGCTTCGGCGTGGAGGTCCACAATAATGATTTGATTTGATGAATTAGAACATTGTTCTTTCCAAAATCTGTCAAAAGAAAGAAAAATAGAAGCCGATTCTTGAGGCATAAAAAGTTGACCTTGCAAATTTAAAATATTGATTTTAGTATTTTTTATTTTTAAGCGAGACCAACCTTTTCCGGGTAGCTTAGGGTCTACGTTAACTGGACGAATTAAACGATTGGACCAAGTTGGATCATTTAATAAAGGTAGGCCTTGCTGGTTTTCAAAAATATGATGACCTGATGTAAAAAAATCAATACCGATATTACTTATTTCTTGCAAGGTTGCTTTGGTTATACCCCTTCCATGCGCTAAATTTTCAACATTGGCAATTACAAGATCGGTTTTGTATTTTAATTTTAAATTTGGCAATGAGATAGTAAGCGCTTGGCGAGCTATTTTACCAACAATATCTCCAAAAACAAGAATATTAAGTTTTGACATATAATTCTTAAAAGAATGTTTTAAAATGATAATATACGATTATTTTTCTTATTTTGATCTTAAATGTAGAAATATTTAAGGTCAATAATAAAAAATCTCCAAAAAAGGAGATTGTGCTTAAAGTGTAATAAGATAGTTGGTATATGGTCCGAAAGGATTATCAAAAACTGTAAGCTTATGAACTAAATTGATATTAGGATACCATTCTTCTATCTTTTTTTCATACACTTTGTAATGAGGCGGAATATTATCGAATTTGATTTTTTCTGTATCGGTTTTTAGCATGATTGTAATTTCAAAATACAAATTGATTTGTTGGATGTGATCATTACTAGTAATTATGGTAAATCGAGATTCGTATTCGGTTGGCAACATTACGCTATGCAAAAATTCTGATGCTTTATTTGATTTGGATTGCGGAATTTGATAACCGCAGGTTATGCGAGGAGTGGCTTCGCCTAAAATATATCCATTTACTGAAGATTTATCAGATTCGAAAAGCTCTTCGGGTGCGATTATTGATTCATGCCTGCCAATTCGAGTATCAATCGAGGCAAGATAATGCTCGAATCGTGCAAAGCTGTAAATAATCATGATTGCGTGTTTATACGCTGTATTGGAAATATTACAATATGTTAAATAGGGTTGAGTCCCTGGATTATCATCAAAAACAATAATGTTTTTAATTTTTTGTGAAGTTGCAATTTGAGTTATTTGTTCGATATTTAGCGAATTAGCCATGATAAACTCCTTGAGAAGGCATTTGCTATTGTTTCAATATAATATTTAAACGGATTTGTCAATCCTTTGTACGCGCTCACCTATCTTTGCACTCCTTGCTTGATTCTTGATTCAGAATATACCCAATCGGCGTCATTTTGTTTAACGAGCAATGTGAACTCTTACTGTTATATTAGACAAGCTAATTAGCTAGTTTGTGATTAGATTTTTGAGTATCATTAAGTAACAAATGTTTATGGTAATAAATACGTGCTAAATATCTAATGTATAATAGATTGTTTTCTAAAATATTTTTGTATTTATAATTTTTTTGATTTTATTTATATGCTAGAAAAGTGCAATATGTTTTTGAGTTCACATAGCAATAAACAAAAAACGCTGTGATAGCGTTTTTTTGTTTTAGTTATAAAAGCTGTGTATCCAGAGAGATGGATGAAGCGATAATTCATTTAATAAAATTTTTGTTTTTTATGATATGCGATTCAATTTTATTGATCAGTTTTTTGGCAAAGCTCATCATTTCTCCTCGGATGACGAACGTTGCAAGAAATTGGGGTGGTTGAAAGTTACTAGTAAATAGATTAAATATGGCTTGAATTTTGAAATTTTAATTTTGCAGATGCTTTATCCGGACAAGCATATCGGATAAATAATACGCCTTATCTTGTAAGGGAAATAGAAATGAATTGATATGTTAAATTGTTATTTGTAATTTACGAATGTGGTTTTATCTTTCTTTTAAAATTGAGTTTATTTTTTATTTAAATATTTAAAAGGTTTTAGTCTAGCGAATATATGACACTAATGTATTTTGGGGATTTTGTCAAGATATAACAGACAAAATGATTAATATTATTAAAAAAAGAGGTAATAAAATAGATAATTTATCTAAAATAAGCAAAATTATTAATTTAGATTTTTTGTCAATTTATAAAATATATTTAGATATTTTTGATAATTAAGAAAAATTAAGTAAAACTTTTTGTCTAACTACTCTTGACAAAAAATTTAAAATACGATGGATTGTTTGATTTTATTATAGAGAAATTTTAATTTGGAAAATACGAAGTGCGTTTTTAGATTATTTTTTTTCATTATCCCAAGCCAGTTTAAATAAACATCTAACTGTTTGCGCAATTTCTTCACTTTCAATGATGATTGATATGGCTTTTTCTTTAAAAGACATTAGCGCCACTTTTGAGTCATAAACGGAAATGTCACCATTGAATTTTATATTAGGCTTGGTTATCAATTTTCTTTTAGTGGTTTTACGACTTTTAATTTCAGTATCTCCTATTGATAATAGATTTGTAGTTGTACCTAATTTATCGAGTTTTTCTTTTAATGGTTTTAACTCTAATTCACTGAAGTATTCTGCGACTATTTGTTCGTTGGTTAATTCATCAATATGTTTCGGCGAAGTTTTTATAACATCTTCGATAATTGCCTTGATACCTTCACTACCTTCATACATTCGGACGATTGGTTTTTCGCCTCGTTGTATGAGCGACAATTCTTTTGTAAGATTTTTTACTTCTCTAACAGTTGATTCCATTTTTTTGAGTTTGGCTTCCGCAAATGATCTTAGTCTTTCGGGTGATTCGGCGGTAAAGAGGGTTTTTTTACCTTTTTCTACCGAGCTCATCAAACCGAAGTTGATTAAAGATTCTATGGCTGTGTAAATGGCTTGGCGAGAAAGATTGATTTTTTTGTTGATTTCTAAGACGGAGCTTGGCCCAAGCTCGAGTGTGGCTAAATATGTTTTGACTTCACTTTCTAAAAGTCCTAAGGATTTTAATGTTGAGATGATGTTGCGCATATAAATATAGTATAACGTTGTAGCTAAGTAACGGCAATAATAAGATTTGTGATAAAGTATAATATTTAATTTGACCCATTGCATTTCTCTTGAATTAGTAAAGGAGATTATAGAATAAGTATATAAATTTTTTTCTCTCCATTGTTTTAAAAAGAGAGATAAAATTAGTGCTTTGAATAATTAAATATCCCCAGAGAGGGGATATTTGGCTCTGATGGAATTGAAGATTTATCTGGCGTATTCGGTTATTCGAGTTTCTCGAATAAGGGTGATTTTTATTTCACCAGGATATTTGAGTTCTGATTCGATTTTTTTGGCGATATTTCGAGCCAAAGTTGTGGCATTAAAATCGTCGATAGACATGGGATTAACAAACACACGGATTTCGCGACCTGCTTGAATAGCGTAAACTTTATCGATGCCTTCAAAATCTTTTACGATATTTTCTAACTCTTCTAAGCGTTTAACATATTGTTCTAAGGTATCTTTGCGCGCACCTGGACGAGCTCCACTAATGGCATCAGAGGCTTTAACAATAATAGCTTCCAGTGTTTTTGGTTTATCTTCATGATGGCCGATGGATTGATACCAGATTTCTTCGGGGAAGCCAAATTTTTTAAGAATTTGTACACCTAATTCTGGATGACCTCCTTGCAAATCATGATCCACGGCTTTGCCGATATCATGAAATAACCCACCTTTTTTACAAACCGCCACATCTGCACCAAGCTCTTCAGCTAAAGCTGTAGCAATAAGAGAAACTTCGATGGAGTGTTGTAAAATATTTTGTCCATAAGAAGTACGATATTTTAGACGGCCTAAAATTTGGATAAGTTTTGGATCGATGCCAGCCATGGAAATGCCAAGTTGAAATAATGCGTCTTCGCCGGCTTTTTTAATATCAAGTTGCAATTCTTTTTTAGCTTCGTCTACAGCTTCTTCAATACGCCCTGGATGAATGCGCCCATCGGCAATAAGCTTGATGAGCGAACGGCTAGCGACTTGTCGGCGAATGGGAGAGAAGCCGGATACGGTGATCATATTAGGAGTATCATCGATAATGAGTTCGCATCCTGTAAGTTGTTCGATGGTTTTAATATTTCTACCTTCACGGCCGATGATACGCCCTTTCATTTCGTCATTGGGTAATTCAACATTTGTGGTTGTTGTTTCTGCTACATGTGAAGCGGCGATACGTTGTATGGTAACGCCTAAAATATTGCGAGCTTTGCGTTCGATTTCATCTGACTCTAATTGTTCTAATTTGCGTATCCTGTTCATCAAAGTATCTTGATGTTGTTCTTCTACCAAAGAAAGTATGCGATCCATGGCTTGTTCTTGAGTTAAGCCGGCCACTTCTTCTAATTTTTTACTTTCTTCTAATTTCATGGCTTCAATCGTGGCAAGATTTTTGTCTAGATCAGAAGTTTTAATATCTAATGACTTTTTTAAATCGTCGATATCCAGCATTTTTTTAGCTACGGAATTTTCACGTTCATTCAATTCTTTTTGTTGTTTTTTCAAATCTTCCAAAGCCTTTTTTTCTTCTAAACGAGCATCTTCCAAGATTTTGATGGCTTTGTCCTTAGCGCGAACCATTACATCAGCTTCTTTGGTTTCGGCTTCTTTGATGATTTTTTCTGCTTTTTCTTTTGCTTCTTCAATAGATAGTTTGGCTGTTTTGGCTTTTTGTTGGAATATGAATGCGGCTAAGCCGTATCCAACACCTAGACCAAGCGTTAATGCTATAAATGCGTACATAAATTTATACGCTCGGAATTTTGCTCGTTTGTACAAAATTTACGATTCTACGATTAATATCGCAAATGTATGTCAAATTTTTTCAAATTTATATCAAGCGTCATTTGACGTTTATTTATATCTTGAGAGAATTTGGAAAATATTCATTTCTAGAGTATTCGAATGATTTTGAATCTTGCTAAGTCGGTTTCGAATAGTCGTAATCAAAAGAAACCGTAAAAATTGATGTTATTTACAAGACGAACAAGCGCATCCGAGACGGTTAATAACGTTAATTATTTGCGTATATAATGTAGCAGGAAATTTTGATATTGACAATATAGGGAAATATAGGGAAAATTTTCCTTCTAAGAAGAATTGTATACGATTAATTTGTTTTATTGAAGCAAAAAATTATCCATTTTGTAATTTATTAATCAAGACATTGATTATTGTTTAATTTTTTATATTTAACCGAAATATAGATTATAAATTAAATATAAATGTGGTTTTTAGTATTTATGTTATTTAGTGTGGCGAATAGGTAACTGTTGAATTAAATTTCATTTAGATGTTTTGCATCTTTGAGTTCGTATTTGCCAATATGAGTGCGTTTAAGTTCGGAGAGATAGGCTCCGCAACCAAGTTCTTTGCCAATATCGTTGGCCAACGATCTAATATAAGTGCCGGAAGAGCAAGTAACGCGAAATTTTAAAACTGGAAAGTTGTAATTTGTGATGACAAGTTCAATTATATTTACTTTTTTAATTGGGCGAAGATGTTCGACGTTTTTACCGGCGCGAGCAAGAGTGTAGAGTTTTTTTCCATTGATTTTTTTAGCTGAATAAGCTGGGGCTTTTTGTTCAATCACGCCTCGAAATTTTTTTAAAACTTCTTCTACCTCTTCTTGATGAGGAATATGAAGAGCGGAATATGAAATGATTTTTCCAGTAAGATCGTAAGTATCGGAAGTGGCTCCAAGTATGGCTGTAGCTTCGTAGGTTTTATTAAGTCCGACTAGGTTGGTTAATTTTTTGGTTGCTTTATTGATGCCTATAATAAGCAGTCCGGTTGCAAAGGGATCTAGAGTGCCACTATGCCCGACACGACGAGTGTTGAATTTTTTGCGAATTATATTGACAACATCATGAGAAGTCATGTTCGCTGGTTTATTGACAAGTAATATAATATCTTGTTCGAGAGTCATATTTGAAAATCATAAAACAATAAATAATAAATAACAAATAACAATAATATGAAGTTACTTAGCTATTCAAAAAATAAGAGAGTTGACATTGATCACGATTTATGTCGTAATAGAACGACGTTCTAAGCATAAGGAGGGTTTAGGAATGAGAATTTATTTTCCGGCGTTAGAGAGTTTGGAGAAACCCGGAGGATTGTTTGTTCTTTTGTCTCGATTGGGGTACATGCGTGGCAAAAGTCGGCCCAAATATTCTTGCGGTCATGGAGGGGATTTAATTAGTATTTATCGTCCCCCTAAGGCGCTTTTAACACCTTTAGCAAAACGCGGTTTATTA
Organism: uncultured Gammaproteobacteria bacterium; assembly: GCA_964563385.1. Taxonomy (GTDB): domain Bacteria; phylum Patescibacteriota; class Patescibacteriia; order 2-12-FULL-60-25; family 2-12-FULL-60-25; genus MWCR01. The sequence goes on along the minus strand of CAZLVV010000005.1, from coordinate 9,561 downwards.
GGTAATACTGGAGCTTTTGAGGATGTTGTTATTTTTGATTATTACGGTTTATACCTTAGAGCTTCAGGTTATGTTGAAAAGCGAACTTGTCCAAAATGTTTTTTTGAGAAATTGATATTAGATATTGGTCCGCTTTGTCCGGTGTGTCGTAAGATTATTCGTAAAGGCTCACGAATATATCTGTTAGAATCGAAAAATTCTGATAAAAGACGTTTATCTAATTTGGTCAAGTTAATGTATGTTGCAGAGGCCAAGAAGGAATGGATGGCGACTTGTTGTTCTATAAAAAGCAGAAAACAGTATGACTCTAAACGATTGATTTGGGATGGTCATATTTGTAATTCTGCTTAATATTAACGCAAACAAAAAGGCTTATAGCAAATTTAGTTTTGTATTTGAAGACGTTAGCGAGCAAGATTGTTTACTACTTTGACTTAAACCGCTTTCAAGCGGTTTTTCTTGACTTTTTAGCCAAAATTTACTATGCTCATTTTTATGAATGTAAGTGATTTAGCTAGGCGTTTAAAAGTTACGCCACAAGAATTATTGGAGCGTCTTCCTAAATTGGGTTTTGATATTGGAGTACGAGCCGTTAAGCTCGATAATCGAATCGCGGAACAGATTTTTAAGAAATGGATTCAAGAACAAAAACGTGAAAGATTACGTGGTCAATTATTGGAATTAACTCATGAACAAGAGGTGGATTCAGATTTTGTAGTGCAAAAAAAGAAAATTATGATTCCTTCAGTGATAGTTGTTCGTGAGTTGGCTGGAAAAATGAATTTGCCGGTGACCAGGGTTATTCAAGTTTTAATGAAAGCTGGTATTTTAGCTTCACAAAATGAGAGATTGGATTTTGAAACCGCTGCTATAATTGCTGATGAACTGGGTTTTGAAGCGGAATTGAAGGAAGATGGAATTGAAAAAAATCGCGATGCTGAAATTGCAGAAGATCGTTTATACGCTAAAATACAAGAAGATCAAAAAGGTCTATATCCTACACGTCCGCCTGTGGTGGTAGTAATGGGGCATGTAGACCATGGCAAAACCAAGACTTTGGATGCAATTCGCAGAACTCATGTTGTTGAAGGCGAAACAGGGGGAATAACGCAACATATTGGCGCGTATCAAGCTATCCGTAAAAATAGATTAATAACTTTTATTGATACTCCTGGCCATGAAGCTTTTACAGTTATGCGTTCAAGAGGCGCGAAGGTTGCGGATATAGCGGTTTTGGTTGTTGCTGCAGATGATGGTGTTCAGCTTCAAACTAGAGAAGTTATTGATATTATCAAGGCAGCAAAACTTCCGTTTATTGTGGCGTTAAATAAAATTGATAAATCTGAAGCTGATCCGGATAGAGTTTTGGCTCAACTTGCAGAAGCTGGCGTTACAACCGAAGCTTGGGGAGGCAATGTACCGATGGTAAAAATTTCCGCTAAAGAAGGAACTGGTATTGATGATTTGTTGGAGATGATTTTATTACTTGCTGACTTGAATGAAGAATCTTTACGTAGTAATCCGAATCAATTGGCTAGTGGAACAATTATTGAATCACATGTTGATAAAAATACAGGTCCTGTTGCTACTGCTTTGGTACAAGTCGGAACTTTGAAATGTAATGATTATCTTGGAGTTCGTGGAGAATTGTCAGGACGAGTTAAAGCTATGCGCGATTATAAGGGAGATGTTGTGGAAGTAGCTCCGCCTGGAACTCCGGTTAAAGTTTTGGGTTTTAAAACAGCTCCATCTGTTGGAGATATATTTGAAGTTCCTGCTAATTGGCGAGAACTGGAAAAACGTAAAGGTAAATCAGGTTATCAAACTGGAAATCAATTCATGTCCACAAAAAACGTTAAAGTTGATGAAGAAGAAAATAAGCAAAAAGCCACGCTGAATATTATTTTGAAAGCCGATATGCTAGGTTCGCTGGAAGCTATAATGGGTATGCTTGATAAGATCAGGCATGAAGCGGTCACAATTGAGATTATTAAGAAGGGTTTGGGCAATATTACTGAAGGAGATGTTGAAGTAGCAAAAACTAGTGATAATTCAATTATTTACGGTTTTAATACAGTGGCGACCACACAAGCTTTGTTGATGGCGCGCGAAAAAAATGTACAAATATGCACTTATAAAATTATTTATGAATTGATTGATGATGTTTTGGCTAGACTGAATGCTATGCTTCCGGATGAGATAATTAGAACCGAATTAGGAAAAGGAGAGGTTGTTGCTATTTTTAGAACCGAGAAAGATAGAATGATAGTTGGTTGTAAAATCAAACAAGGAATGGCAAAATCAGGAGCTAAGATGATAATTTGGCGCAAAGAGGGAGAAGAAGAACAGCCGATAGGGCAAGGAGAAATTGAATCTATGCAAATAGGTAAAGAGAAGGTTAAAGAGGTGATGGCTGGTCAGGAATGCGGAATATCTTATCATGGTAAAGAAAAACTTCAGGTTGGCGATCGTTTGGATATTTACTTTGAGGAATCAAAAACTAGAAAAATTGAAATACCAAGGTAATTTGATTATTGAACCGTGAATTATAATTGTAAATTTTAAAATAAACTGTGATTTTTGGTTATTTTAATAGATATTGTTAATAAGTTGTTGCTAAATGGGTTGCGTATTTTTTGAGTATTATTTATCCTTAGAGCATTAAGTATTATTTTAGTATTTTGATTATAGTATTCCATATTTTGTTAAGATTATTACAATGAATCTATTTAGACAAAATTTGAAATTCAAAATTCAAAATACGTTAAAAATATTATGAGTTTTATATTTACAGATGATAATTTTGATCAAGAAGCATTGCAAAGCAGTTTGCCAACACTTGTTGATTTTTGGGCACCATGGTGCGGACCATGTCAAATGATGGCTCCTATTATTGATGAATTAGCGAGTGAATTTGAAGGTAAGGTAAAAATCGGCAAGTTAAATGTTGATGAGAATCCGATTAAAGCTGGGCAGTTTGGAATCATGTCGATTCCGACCATGCTGTTGTTTAAAAATGGCACCGTGGCTCAACAATTTGTTGGAGGAATGACCAAGGAAGATTTAAAAGCAAAAATCGAAGCAAGTTTGTAAAATTGATTATTAGTTATAAAAAATATTTTAGTTAGAAAAGAGCATAAAATTGCTCTTTTTTGATAAGGAAATATACACGCTCAGATACATACTACACTCTTTTAACCATAGAAGAATATGAAATAAAAGTAAATAATAAAAAGTTTTTAATATTTTAAGAAAAATATAAGTATTAATAAATATTTGGATTTATGATATAATTAAATCATGTCAATTTTTAAAAACAACAACATAAATAATCCTTTTGGAGTTCCTAATACAGGAAACCCTGATTTCCATGGTTTTGTTGAAGCTTATTTATCAGAAGAAGATGCGAAAAGAGTTGCAAAATTATTAGGAGAAGGAGGTGAACAAAATCCAAGCACTCCAGATATCGACTTAGAGAGCGTAATGAGTGATAAAGAGAAAGAAATATTAGAAGCAGTAGAAAAAGAACGTCTTGATCCTCTAAAACGAATCATCGCTTGGGCAAAAAAATACAAACTCGGTGATGAGGATTGGGTAGAAACATACTTTGAATTCAACGATGATGGTTCAGTTGTTTGTAATACTGATTTGAGTCTGACTTTCGTGATAGAATCAGATTTTCCTGAAATTATCAAATATGTGAGGGGCAGTCTCTTTCTTGATATTGGTTTCCTCGCTTCAGTTGAAGGTCTTGAATTGCCAGATGAAATTGAAGGTAATCTCTTACTCATTATTGGCCTCACTTCAGCTAAAGGCTTAAAATTGCCAGGCAAAATTGGAGGAGATCTCTCTCTCAACAATCTTACTTCAACCGAAGGTCTTGAATTGCCAGAAGAAATTGGAGGGAATCTCTCCCTCAATGGCCTCACTTCAGCTAAAGGTCTCAAACTGCCAGATAAAATTGGAAGAGATCTCTCTCTTAATAAACTCACTTCAGCTGAAGGTCTCGAATTACCAAAAGAAATTATAGGAAACCTCTCTCTTAATAGCCTTACTTCAGTTGAAGGTCTCAAACTGCCAGATAAAATTGGATGGAATCTCTCCCTTAATAAACTCACTTCAGCTGTAGGTCTTGAATTGCCAGAAGAAATTGGAAAGAGTCTCTCTCTTAATGGCCTTACTTCAGTTGAAGGTCTCGAGTTGCCAGATAAAATTGGTACACATCTCTCCCTTAATGGTCTCACTTCAGCCAAAGGACTCAAACTGCCAAAAAAAATTGTTGATCTCTCTCTCAATGGCCTCACTTCAGCTAAAGGGCTCAAACTGCCAAAAAAAATTGAAGGTGATCTTTATCTCAATGGTCTCACTTTAACTAAAGATCTCAAATTAACTAACATTAAAATTAAGGGTTATATCCATCTTGACAAAATACCATATTATGAAAAACAAAAACTCCGTAAAAAATATCCTGATTTAAAGATTGTTTAAGCTTTTATCAGTATAATATTACAAGCAACAAATTAAATCCTCCAAAGTGTATTTTTGAGGATTTTTTTATAAATTACAGTATTTCAAAATTATCTAAAACAAATTACCTAGATTTATGATATAATTAAATCATGTCAATTTTTAAAAACAACAACATAAATAATCCTTTTGGAGTTCCTAATACAGGAAACCCTGATTTCCATGGTTTTGTTGAAGCTTATTTATCAGAAGAAGATGCGAAAAGAGTTGCAAAATTATTAGGGAAGAAAGATGAAGGAAATCCAAGCATTTCAGCCAGCGGTTTAGAGGAAGCAATGAGCGATGAAGAGAAAGAAATATTAGAAGCAGTAGAAGAAGAACGTCTTGATCCTCTAAAACGGATCATCTCTTGGGCAAAAAAATACAATCTCGGTAATGAGGATTGGGTAGAAACATACTTTGAATTCAACGATGATGGTTCAGTTGCTTGTCATACTGGTTTGTATTTGAATTCCATGACAGAGCCGGATTTTCCTGAAAGTATCAAATATGTGAACGGATATCTCTCCCTCGATGGCCTCACTTCAGCTGAAGGTCTCGAATTGCCGAAAATAATTGAAGGCGACCTTTTCCTCAACGGCCTCACTTCAGCTGAAGGTCTTAAACTACCAGACGAAATTGGAGGATATCTCTCCCTCAATGGCCTCACTTCAGCTAAAGGTCTCGAATTGCCGAAAATAATTGAAGGAGGTCTTTATCTCAATGGCCTCACTTCAGCTAAAGGTCTCAATTTACCAGATAAAATTAAATGGGATCTCTCCCTTAATAAACTAACTTCAGCTGTAGGCCTTAAATTGCCAAAAGAAATTGAAGGTGATCTTTATCTCAATGGTCTCACTTCAGCTGAAGGACTCGAACTGCCATATTACCTAAATTGCCTCGAACTCAATGGCCTCACTTCAACTAAAGATCTCAATTTGCCAGAAAAGATTGGAGGATATCTCTCCCTCGATGGCCTCACTTCAACCGTAGGTCTTGAATTGCCAAAAGAAATTGAAGGGAGCCTTTTCCTCAACGGCCTCACTTCAACCGTAGGTCTTGATTTAACTAATATTACAGTTTTGGGTTATATCCATCTTGAAAAAATACCAGATCATGAAAAACAAGAACTCTGTAAAAAATATCCTAATTTAAATATATCGTGAGCCAAGAATCAAGCAAATAAAGAGTGCCATATGCGGTGGACGCGTACACCTCACAAATCTTTAAATCTTCGTTCACCCATCCAATTCTTAACCCAAGAATACTCCAAGGAGTGCCATATGTGGTGGACGCGTACAGAAGGTTGACAAAAAACAGGTTTTTGACTAAAATAAGCCCATCATCGATTGAAGCATGATTTGCTCTCGTATTTGATTTTGTGTCTGGTAACACAATATTCAAAAAATAAAGTATAAAATAATAAATAACAAAGTGCTGTAAATCTTATTATTTATTAATTAAAAATTAGCAAGTGTTAGTATGTTACACATCAGATTAACTCGTATCGGTAAAAAGAAACAACCTGAATATCGTTTTATTGTTTGCGAAAAATCACGAGATCCTTGGGGTAAAGCTTTAGAAATTTTGGGTCATTACAATCCAAGAACCAATCCACCAACAATTTCATTAAAAAATGATCGTATAACATATTGGATATCCAAAGGAGCGCAATGCTCAAATACGGTTTGGAATTTGTTGTTAGATCAAAATGTCGTAAAAGGAGAGAAGCGCAAATCTATTAAACTTTCTAAAAAACGTCGGGAAAAAATTGCTAAAAACAATAAGGCGAAGGAAATGGCTAAAGCCGAGGCCATTAAAAAGAAAGAAGAAGTAAAAGAAGATTCTAAATCGGAGGTTGCAGAGCAATCAACCGGAGAAAATATCCAAGCATCAGAATAAATTAAAAAAAGAGAGCGTAAGCTCTTTTTTGCTTATTATAGGTATAAATTGACACTTTATCGTTTTAGTGATATACTTTTTGCATATTTTAAACAATGGTGCTGTTTAAAATACGTTAATTACATTTAATAACACTTGTTGCACCGAAACGTGATCACTTACTTTGGCGTGTATTGTATATCATATAATATACAAAAAGTTTGTGAGAAGTGAAAAAGAAGCAAGTAGTAAATTCAGAATCCGTGCCGAATATGTCGTTATTTGTGAAATAGCGAATACGATATAGCGTCCGGATATTTCGCCGATATGGCAGAAGAGTTTAAGGATCAGCAGTTTATTGAATTCTTGGTGAAGTCCATCGTGAATCATCCTAACGATGTTCGTACCGAGAGAACGGTTGACGAACGCGGTGTACTCATCACCCTCTACATCAATCAAGATGATATGGGTTATGTTATCGGTCGCCAAGGTCAGACCGCGCGCGCGCTTCGTATTTTGTTAAAAACAGTCGGAGCTAAAGAAAATGCGCGTGTTAATCTTAAGATTTTTGAACCAGAAGGCGCACGTCAAGCGCATCAAGGTCAAAAATCTACAGCTCCTCGCGGAGAAGAGGCTTCGGTTAGCGATCAAGATTTAGCGGATCTTGGAATCTAATAATTAGACATTAATCGCGAAATACTAATCAACTAAGAAATATTATTTCGCAATATATTTTGAAAAGAGGCGCTTAGGCGTCTTTTTTCTTTGCGCAGAAATATATTTATCTGGACGATGTACGATGTACGATGTACGATGTACTAATCTTATATGAAAAGACAAAAAAAGTTACATGTTGATGTTTTAACCATTTTTCCGGAAATGATTGATAAATACGCATCTTTATCAATTTTGGGTCGCGCGCAAAAAGCTGATTTGTTAAAAGTGTCAACACACAACTTAAGAGAATATACTAATAATAAACATGGTCATGTTGATGATAGGCCATTTGGCGGCGGGCCTGGAATGATTCTTCAAATTGAACCGATTTATAATACCATGAAAGCCTTGAATCTAATTGATGATTGTGCGTTGAAAAAAATAAATAAGAAATTGATTAAATCGGAAACGACTCTAGGAAAATCAAAAATTAAATTAAAAACAGCGGTTATTTTGACTAGCGCAAAAGGTAAATTGTTTACTCAAAAAGAAGCAAAAAGATTATCTGTTTATGATAGGCTTGTATTTATTTGCGGGAGATACGAAGGCGTTGATGAAAGAGTGGCTAAATATTTATCGCATGAAGAATTTTCTATAGGGCATTATATTTTAACCGGCGGAGAATTGGCTTCTCTTGTTATGATGGATGCAATAGCCAGATTAAGACCCAGGGTTTTAGGCAAAGAAACATCTCTTAATGAAGAATCTTGGAGTAATGGATATAATCGCGAATATCCTCAATATACTAGACCAGAAGAGTTTTTAAATAGAAAGGTTCCCAAAGTGTTGATTTCCGGAGATCATAAAAAAATCGCCGAATGGCGAAAGAAAAAATCTAAATAAATATTTTATTTACGAATTTTTCTTTTTGATTTATTTTTAGTCGGATTGTTTTTTGTCATTAAAAATACGATGCTTAAAATTGTGGCAAGAAGTCCTAAACCAAACATGGTGTAAAATAAGAGAGTGTAGCCATAATTGTAGGCTATGAAACCTCCAAATATGGCAACCATGGCTAAACAAAAAGTTAATATGTATCCATGGATGTTGAGCAATGTTTCGTGCAGAAGCTCTTCAATGGTTTGATGAGTTAAATACATCCAAGATGTTTTTAAAAATCCAAATCCCAATCCAAGCAATATTTGCGCTAAATAGATGTGTGTGATTTCAATTGAGTATAAATAAACGATCGGTGTAAGGGTTATTAAAATGGATCCGAAAAATAATCCGCCTTTGGCGCGTGTTGAAACTTTTTCATGCGACATGAATAAGGCAAAAATCCAGCCAAAAAAAGCTTTTGATATTAAAAAAATGGAATAGGCTAGAGCTACGTTAAAAATAGTGGCTCCGTTAATGCGTTCAACTAAGAATATTGGTAAAATTGGCAAGATTAATCCAAACGAAGCGGCAAGTAATAAGTCGATGGAAGCGATGAGTTTGATTCGTGCATTTACCATATATTTTTTGCTTTATGGATTCCAATACGGTTATATATTAAAATCATAATTATGGTTGCGCAAAAAAGAGTTGTTCCTACATATAATAATAAAGAAGGGATACCCTGTTCTTGAGCAATGAAACCGCCCAATGCGGCTAAACCCGCGGCAATAAGAGTTCCGGCTGTATAAAAAGGTTCATTAAATTTTTCGGTAGGCAGAGCGCAAGTTTGATTTATCAATCTGGACCAAGCTGGTTCGGAAAATGCTACTCCAATGCCGTAAAGCATTTGAATTACATAAATATCCAACATGTCGCGTGAAAGCAAGTATAAAAAAGGTGATAGAACAATAAATACACTGCCAAACCAAAGAAGGTATTGGATACGAAAACCTCTGGAATCGGATTGTGATGATAATCTGGTAAAAGGACGAATGATAGAAAATGTCATTAAGAAAATAGCTTCAGAGATACCTACTGTTAACAAATTGGCGTTGGGGATCTTTTCAATTAAAAATAAGGCAAAAATTGGTGTTAGTAAACCAAATGCAATGAGGTAAAACATGTTACCTTGCACTACGGTGCGTAACCAGTTATTCATGAAAAGATTATAACATACTTTGAGGTTTGGTTGCTAATTATTAAAAATATTTGGATCTCAAACATTGGTTAAATTTATTTATATTTTTTGTTCTTATTAGCTTGAAGTTTTTTATATTTATTAGATTAATAAAAAAAGTTTATGAGGTTTATTAATCATTAGGATGTTTGTTTTTGGCGCAAAAATTTATTCCTTTGGATGTGCTTGTAACTTATTGGCCAATAATATTGATTTTGATTGGTATTTATTTACTTTGGCGCTCTAATCGATAATTGAAGTTTTTTTGTTAAAATAATAAAAAGATTGATAATTATTGACGTAAATATTGCCTAAAATTAGGGATTTTTTTTATTTTTGTCTAATTACCCTGTACAGTTAACCTTCAAGGGTGACTCTTTTTAACTGACTATCGCGATTTC
>CAZLVV010000004.1:0-45486 GCA_964563385.1 uncultured Gammaproteobacteria bacterium | reverse complement strand
AATTTATTCAAGAATGAAGGTGGGCAAGATTCAAGCAATCCAAGCATTACAGACATCGATTTAGAGAGTGTAATAAGCAAACAAGAGAGGATGAAGTGGGATCTAGAAAAAGAACGTCGCGATATTCCAAAACAAATCATGGCTTGGGCGGAAAAATACAATCTCGGTGATGAAGCATGGGTAAAAGAAAATTTTGAATTCAATAACGATGGTTCAGTTATTTGTAATACTAATTTGTATTTGGATTCCATGACAGAGCCGGATTTTCCTGAAAGTATAAAGCTTGTGAATGGTCATCTCTTCCTCAATAGCCTCACTTCAGCTAAAGGTCTCAATCTACCAAAAGAAATTGAAGGAGATCTCCGTCTCGACGGTCTCTCTTCTGCTGTAGGCCTCGATCTGCCAAAAGAAATTGGAGGGGCTCTTTGGTTGAGTAGCCTTACTTCAAGCAAAGGTCTTGAATTAACTGATGTTAATATTAAAAGACATATTGTTTTAGGGCTTATGCCAAGAGATGAAATAGAAAAACTCTATAAAAAATATCCTACTTTAAATATTGTGATGTTATAAGTTGATATTTATAATTTGTTGTTGTAAGGTCGTAATATTATGAAAGGAATAATTTTAGCAGGCGGAGCGGGAACTCGTCTTTTACCGCTTACTTCAGTGTTAAACAAACAGCTTTTACCGGTTTATGATCGACCAATGATTTTTTATCCTTTGAATAGCTTGGTTAAAGCTGGCATTAAAGATATCTTGCTCATCGTGTCTCCCGAATACGCTGGACGTTTTTTAAATTTATTGGGTTCCATATTAAGGCCTTATAACATCAAAATTTCATTTGTTGTTCAAAATAAACCTCGAGGATTAGCCGAAGCATTTATTTTGGGTGAAGATTTTATGGATGATGAGCCAGTAGTCATGATTTTGGGTGATAATATTTTTGAAGATGATTTTACCGAAGCCATAGCATCATTTAAAAGCGGGGGAAGGATTTTTGCGTGCCAAGTTCCAGATGCACGAAGATTTGGGGTTGTTGAATTTGATTCAGATTCGAACAAAGTAATTTCCATCGAAGAAAAGCCTCAGAATCCTAAAAGTAATTATGCTATACCGGGTATGTATATTTATGATAATCGAGTTTGCGAATTTGCTAAACAACTTAAACCATCGGCACGCGGTGAGCTTGAGATAGTTGATTTACATAAAGCGTATCTTAAATTAGGAGAGCTAGATGTTGTTAAACTTAAAAAACCATTTTTCGACGCAGGAACGATTGATGATTTGCTTGCTGTTTCAAATTACGTAAAAGAGAATAATTTCGCCAATTTTTTTGATTCACGAATTAATCAAGCTATAGCTGATTATAGCGCCGAATGTAAACGCCTTGCCACTTTAAAATAATCATCAGTGTGCCCTAGAGGTGTTATCAGAACCGATTTGGTCAGTGAAAGTTTCCAAAAACCTTCAATTCCTGATTTTTTACCAGCTATAAAAAGGCTGTTATCAGCTAAAACCGTATCATAAATCTCATCAAAAGAAGCGAGCGTTGTTTGCAATCTTCCATCACGATTGTCCAAATTCAGCATTCTTATCTCATTTTGAGTGGCATAGAATATATCATAACCTTGAGGATGCCAGCCAGCTCCGACAATAGATTCACTTTGCCTATACAATAATTCAGGTTCTTTTTTAGGTTCCCAAATGTATAGTTCGTTATTTTGAACAAGTAAATAAACAGTTTGTTTATTCAAAATTAACGGATACACATTTTTAGCCTTAGCTTGTGTTGAAGTGAACGGGTAAGTTGATATTGATAATCTAAGCCAATCATCGCCATCATTTAATAAAATTTCATTTTTGTCCAAAGCATAAAATCGCCAGTCTCCACGAGGTAAAATTAACCCTTCTTTCGTATTTTTAGTTGTTACTAAAATCAGATTTTCCTCGGACGGCATTTTTTTTATCGAATAATCATTATATTCATCCAGTATGTATTTTTCACCATTGGATTTTGCAAGTGAACCGTTCTTATTCAAGGTTATTTTATAGCCATTATCCATACCAACTAGCTCTGTTTTTTGAAAATGATAATCTCCTTCAGGTAAAACAGTTATCTGTAAAGGGGAAAGTGTTAAAAGCCATGTCATTTTTGTACTCGATGCATAGCCTTTAAGAATCATCGCTGTTGAATTCTGATTCCAAATTGCCAAAGAAGGTTTTATGTGAGCATCTATCTGCAGGGTGCTTGTTATTGTGTTTTTTTCATAGATAAAAAGCTCTTGTTTATCTTGGTTTTGGTTTTTGAAGCCCACAACGATTTTTTGATCTGGTGATGAAAAAAGCTTAGTTATAGAGGATTCTTCAATTTTTTCCGGATCCACAATAGGCCACAAAATTATCTTATTGGCGAAAGTCACCATTTCTGGCAACACGGACAAAGTTTTTTTCCATGAATGATAACCATCTTTTTCTAATTGAATCAGATAAGTGCCGGGGGTTGTGTTTTGCAAAGTAGCCGGTGTTTTGGCTTCGGATTTTTGCCGATTGAGATAAATGTCGGCTCCTCTAGGTTCTGTATCTATAATTACAGTGCCATTTCTTTCCACAATACCTTTTTTTGAATTCCATCTGTATCCCGCAGTGTAAAAAACTAATATTGGAGCAAAAATCAAAAAAATAATAGTAAATAACCATGGTAGCATCCTACGATGAAACGGAATTTTTCTAGACATAATCTCTACTAAATTTACAGCAAAAATAAGAACTAATCAAATAAACTATAATTTTAATTCTATAAATAAAAAAAATAAAAAAAAACGGTACGCACCGTTTTAAGTTATCATCCATAGCATCTATTATCGTTTTAATGGTCATGAATCATTCAAAACTCGTTTCTAAAATAGTTTGTACGGCAGGATGCTCGGTATTGAGATAAAAAAGTTTTATAGCGGTAGCTTCCTCATAAACATAACGTATAACATTATTACGAATAAAAATATTAAGCATTTCCGTTAAGCACTGCTCCAGAGCTCTTGATTGCGTTACTGGAAACATTGGTTCATAGACTTCGATCGAGGATGGATGAGCTTTGCTGTCTGGGATTTTGACTTCTGCGAGTTCGGCCATTATTTTTTCTTCACGCCATAATCTATGGATTGCCAATTTCAATTTACTGAACGAAAGTCTACGCGAAGCGGTTGAAGCGTCTGGATGCGTGAGTTTTAATTCATGCAACAAATGATTAAACAGTCTTCGCATATCGCTGAATTGGTTTTCCAAATATTTGGGATAGACGCCATTTCCGTTGAACCATCTTTCTATTTTTTGACGACGTTGTTGCGCATCTTCAGAGTATGTCCACCATTGTCTTTCATCCAAAGCTCTTGCCGAATAACATCCAGCATAATCTAAGACATTATTAGTATTATCTGCAGAAGATTGCAGGTTTTGTGCAATGAATCCATCACCAGCTTTAAGTAAAGTCGTTTTTTTTGATTTGCCCCAAGAAGATTGGCGTAGATCGCTAGCATAATCCACATCATGCGAAGCCAAAATAATATGCGTGATACTAGGATATCCTGAAAGATGTCGTATTTCGTCACGAACGCCAATATCTGTCATATCTTTATGACGAAATCTAATTTCTGAAGTTTCCGTGTAAGGCAACTCTTCGTCAATTTGATTGTCGTCACTTGTATCATTTGAACGAATTTTTCGAGCTGGTACATGAATGATTTGAAAACCATGTTCAGCCCAAAGCCAAGCCGTTGTTATATACGGACGATTCAAAATAGGATCAATGGCTTGTAGATTGCACACAATTACAGCGCGCTCCAAATTTGTAATGCGCTGAGCTAGATTTAAATACCAACTAGGATCTACCCTCGGGAAGCCCAACTCTTTGAATTGCCAAATAACATTTTGTTGATCAATTACTAAAGCGCCTTTGTTTTCACGGTTAACTAATCGTAAACCGGTTACTGACGCCGTTTTTTGTCGAGAGATTGGAATATGAGCCGAATTTGCCATGTCTTCACCCTATTGATTTGTAAAGGTCATTTTTTGTTTGTTTAGATATTTTTTAGACTATTACTAATATTGACTCTTGTCAAGGGAGTAGGTACAATATGTTTCATGAAATACAGACAATTAACTAATTTTTTCACTAAATATTGGCTCATTTCCGTCATTTTTCTTCTTGGTTTGGGCTTGACCACGGGTTTTTTTATTGGTCGATCAAGAGCATCTTCAGCCGAAACTTTAATCGCGAGCGTTAAAAGTGTGCGTGGCGTAGGCTCATTGCCTAATAAAGGCGTTTTATCTGAAGAAATAGACTTCAATCAGTTTTGGGAATTGTGGAAAATGTTGCAATTACGTTATTACGAAGATACTAATGAAGAGCAGATGTTTTACGGTGCATTAAAAGGCTTAGCCGAATCCATGGGTGATCCTTATACAAGCTATTTTGAACCCAAGTCAGCAAAAGAGTTTAGTGATTCTATCAAAGGTGAATTCGAAGGGATTGGCGCTGAAATAGGTATTCGTAACAATCAATTGCAAATTGTGGCTCCTTTGCCTGACACGCCAGCTGATCGTGCTGGATTACGCGCCGGAGACGCTATTTTACAAATTAACGGAACAAGTACGGCAAATATGAGCATAAATTACGCGGTTTCTTTGATACGCGGTCCAAAAGACACAGAAGTCACACTTAATATTGGGCGTATTAAAAAAACGGAATCAGTTAATGAATTAACTGGCGAGGCCGTGGTTCTTGAAGAGCCAGAAATTTTTGATGTTGTCATAGAACGCGGGTTGATTCAAGTTGATTCGGTTCGTTTTAGCTGGCTCGAGGATAATATTGCCAAAATTCAAATTACCAATTTTAATGAAGATACATCCAGGGAGTTTAAAAAAGCGGTTGATGAAATATTAAAGAAAAATCCGAGTGGTTTGATTTTAGACTTACGTAACAATCCCGGAGGACTATTAGATCGTTCTATTAGTATTGCTGGTGAATGGACTGGTAATCAAGTCGTGGTTGTTGAGCGTCGAAAGGGCAAAATAATAGATGAATTTCGTGGCACCGGAAGCGGTAAGCTTAAAAACATTCGTACCGCGGTTTTGATTAACGAAGGATCCGCTTCAGCATCAGAAATAGTTGCTGGCGCGTTGCGAGATTATGGATTAGCAACTCTTATCGGCACTAAGACTTTTGGTAAAGGTTCGGTTCAGGATTATTCGGAATTTAATGATGGTAGCGCTGTTAAAATCACTATCGCCGAGTGGTTAACACCAAAAGGAAATTCTATAAATAACTCCGGCATTGATCCCGATGTCGCGGTTGAATATACTTTAGAAAATTATAATGACAACATCGATCCACAACTCGACAAAGCCGTCGAATTCATCAAAGATCCAAGCAAAGTGCTCCAAGAAGCTTCGCCTGAAAAAAGCGGAGAGCTCTAAGCGTTCTTCGGGTACGGCAAAAGGAAAGCGTTACATCCGACAAGAATCAGCCGGCGGTATTATTTATCGTCGTAAAAAAAATCATACAGAAATTTTGTTTTTAAGGCGTGAAGATGGGCGTTGGACTTTTCCTAAAGGCAAACGTCAACTTGGAGAGTCTAATGTAGTGGCTGCAATTCGTGAAATTCGTGAAGAAACAGGTATTGCAACTTTACGTTATATCAACTATTTGGGTAGCACTAAATTCCGTTTTACAGAACGTCATCAAGGCCCAGCACAAAACATCGATAAAACTGTTCATTTTTTTTTATTCGAAGCTCCTCCGGATTCGCATTTTAATTTACCAGGCACAGAAGGCATAACCCAAGGTGCGTGGATAGCTTCTGATCGTGCTTTTGCTACTTTGAGTTATCGCAATATGGATAGTGTTCTTGCTAAAGCTCTCCGCCTTATTTTTGAAGAAGAAAAAAAGAGGCCCAAGATTTAGAATTCATGAAACTCATAATTTTTTTGACATTTTACGAGTTCATAAGAAATATTCGTTAGTTTAATCTTAATGAAAATTTTTATATTTTACTTAAAAGAAAGCAAAGTGAAATAGATTTGACAGGTAATTAGGGATTGGTGGTTAATAGTTTTCGTTTGTAGTATAATACAATCCCGTATGGGGAAACAATCAAAATCAACAAAAACTCGTCGTATGACAATCTTCGTTGTCGGCGGAGTTATGAGCGGAGTCGGTAAAGGTGTGGTTACGGCCTCTATTGGCGCCCTGCTTAAAGAATGCGGTTTTAATGTTACTGCAATGAAAATCGATCCTTACATCAATGTTGATGCGGGGACCATGAACCCCACCGAACACGGTGAGGTTTTTGTAACCAAGGATGGCATGGAAACCGATCAAGATATTGGCAACTATGAAAGGTTTTTAAATCAAGATATTCCGCGGGTAAATTACATGACAACCGGTACCGTATACAAATCTGTTATCGAACGAGAAAGGTCATTGGGTTATGGGGGCAAAACGGTTGAAGCAGTGCCTCATATTCCTCTTGAAGTTATTTCTCGCATTAATACCGCGCAAAAAGAAAATGATGCAGATATTACAATAGTAGAAATTGGCGGTACGTTAGGCGAATATCAAAATATTTTATTTCTAGAAGCAGCTCGCATGATGAAACGCGACAATCCCAAAGATGTTTTAACAGTTCTTGTTTCTTATATGCCCGTACCTGCAGCTTTAGGTGAGATGAAAACCAAGCCAACTCAATACGCTATCAAACTTCTTAATGAATCCGGTATGTTTCCTGATCTTATTGTCGCACGTTCGACGCATGCCATTGATAATGTTCGTAAAGAAAAACTTAGTCGAAATTGCGGGTTAAGTCTTGAAGATATAATTGCGGCTCCGGATGTTAATTCTATTTACAAGGTGCCCATGGAATTCAAAAAACAACATGTTGCAAACAGAATTTTACAGAAATTTAATATCAATAAGAAATGTCCAATTAAATCCAAGTGGAATGATTTTGCTAAAAAAATTGATAAAATAGGAAATCCAGTCAAAATAGGCGTTATTGGTAAGTATTTTTCTGTAGGAGATTTTGTGCTTGGAGATGTTTATCTTTGCGTACTTGAAGCGCTAAAGCATGCCTCATGGCATCTTGGCGCAACTCCGGAACTTGTCTGGATTAATAGCGAAGAGTTAGAAAAACATCCAAAAAGTATAGATTCTATCCTCAAACAAGTTGATGGGATTTTGATTCCCGGTGGTTTTGGAAATCGAGGAGTTGAGGGAAAACTCTTGGCCGTGCGTTATGCGCGTGAAAAAAAGATTCCTTATCTAGGATTATGTTATGGTATGCAAATGGCGGTTATAGAGGTTGCAAGAAACGTTCTCAATTACAAAGATGCCAATACCACCGAAATCAATCCCAAAACTAAAAATCCGGTAATTCACCTCATGAATGAACAAGAAGAAAAAATGAAAAATACTAGTTATGGGGGTACGATGCGCTTAGGCGATTATCCTTGCGTTCTTAAAAAAGATTCTTTGGCACACAAGCTTTATAATTCGGATTTTATTATTGAACGTCATCGTCATCGTTATGAATACAATTTAAAATTCAAAAATGAGCTAGAATCTGCTGGTTTAATTGTTTCCGGCACATCTCCCGATGGCACGCTTGTCGAAATCGTGGAATGGAAAAATCATCCCTTTTTTATTGCTTCGCAATTTCATCCAGAATTTCTGTCTCGTCCCTTTAATCCGCATCCACTCTTTTTGGGTTTTATAAAAGCCATTCTTAAATAGATTAAATTTTATATTCTAATTTTGGCAAACAAAAAACGAGCTTTAGCTCGTTTTTTCGTGTGGAATCACATTTGCAAATTTTGTCCATTTGCGCCCACCTGTAAATGTTTTAATATGTTTTTCTGTAAATTTAACTATTCCATCAGCCATTGCGTATATTGTATCATCCTTGCCGATTTTAGTATTTAAACCGGGACGGATCTTGGAACCACGTTGGCGAATGATTATATTGCCGATTTTAACTTTTTCACCGGCATATTTTTTGGTGCCCAAACGTTGACCTTGCGAATCGCGGCCAAGTCTTGTCGAGCCTCCGGCTTTAATATGTGCCATAAAATAGATTAATATTGCGTCGTAATGTTATGGTTTTTATAACAACGCGCAACTCATCAAACTCCGTTACACCTTTAGAGCATTACGATGTTATGATTAGTTGTTCAGTTAGTTATTGTTGCCGTATATTAGGCTAAAAACAGGGGCTTGTCAAGCTTGGTTTGTGGCGATATAGTTATAAATGATGACAAATTCAAAAGAACAATTTATTAGCCAAGTAGAGCGAATTTTAGAAGATGTGCGTGAACCTTTAATTTTACATGGAGGAAATGTTGAATTGGTAGATGCTGATCCCGAAACTGGTGTTGTAAGCGTGCGTCTGCATGGAGCTTGCGTTGGTTGTCCTATGGCGCAAATTACTCTAAAATCTGGTATCGAAGCAACTCTTATGGAGCAATTGCCACAAGTAAAAGAAGTTAAAGCAGTCGAGTAGTTATGATGCTGGATGAATGGCGTTTTAATTTACGCATAGCCTGGGAAAATCAGTTTCTGCGTTGGTTTGGGGTTTCAATTATATCATTGTTGCTTATTTCATCCGTTTATTCAGGCTTTCGTTTATTCAGCTTATCAATGCCTACCGGTTTTGTTGTCACACATTATACTGTTTATCTTGGAATAGATCAGGTTTTACCATCTTATTGGATCTTAATTGTTTTACTAGTGCCTATTTTGCTTATTTCTGGTACCATAATCATGGGATTTTTACTATTCCGACAAGATTGTATTGCCGGAGGGGGTCTCATAAGTCTTGCGGGCACAACTACCATTATCTGGATAATTCAACTTTTTCATCTAATTAAAATAAACGTCTAATTCCATACAGCATCGCACTGTAACACCATAGCATCGTAATACAAATAATTCCTCCGATCTTTTTAGTATTATTGCATTACTGCTAATTAAAAAATTTTTTATGAATTCAATTTCTTGGGAAGTGATTCGCATTATTACTCTCGCTTTTGCATGCTTTTCTATTGCTTTTATCAGTACTCCCGTCGTGGTCAAATTATTACGTAAATACAAAATGGGTAAAAATATTCGTGACGAGGCTTCTGCTCCTATAATGCACAAATTGCATATGGCAAAAAGCGGTACCCCTAGCATGGGGGGCATAGTAATTTGGGGATCTATATTAATAGTAGTCGGTGCATTATGGTTAATTTGCGTTTTGTTTGAAAATGATTTTTGGTGTTCATGGAACATTTTATCTCGCAGTCAAACTTTTGTGCCCTTCGGCGCCATGATAGCAGCCGCCATAATCGGTCTAGTGGATGATTATTTTAATGTTCGCAAAATAGGTCCTAAGGGCGGAGGATTACGTGTACGTCATCGTCTTTTAGCATATTCATCAATTGCCACTATTTGTGCGTGGTGGTTCTACGATAAACTAGATTGGAGCTCTATACACATTCCGTTTTACGGTAATCTAGAACTTTCTTGGCTTTATATTCCTTTTTTTATCTTTATTATCGTGGCAACTTCTTTTTCGGTTAACGAAACTGATGGTTTAGATGGTTTGGCTGGTGGCGCGCTCATGGCTTCCTTTGGCGCTTACGCTACCATAGCTTTTATGCAAGGACGTACTGACATTTCTGCTTTTTGCGCTACTATAATTGGAGCTTTAATGGCTTTTCTTTGGCATAATATTAATCCCGCTGCTTTCTTTATGGGGGATACCGGAGCAATGGCCTTAGGCACAGCGCTTGGAATTGTTGCCATGCTTACCAATCAGCCTTTGCTTTTACCCATCATAGGTATTCCTTTTGTTATCGAATCCGGATCTGTCATAATACAAGTTATTTCCAAAAAATTACGCAATGGTAAAAAAATTTTTCAAAGTTCGCCACTACATCATCATCTTGAAGCCATTGGTTGGGGTGAACCAAAAATCGTTATGCGTTTTTGGGTTGTATCATTTATTTTTGCGGCCATTGGCGTTATGATTCACCTCATCGATCGTTAATTATATGCGTGAAGAACGGAGGAATATCAATCGCAGTTTTCTTTATAGCCTCATAATTTTGGTAGTTTTCGGTTTATTTGTTCTTTTATCGGCTAGCGAGCCATTAGGTTACCAAAAATTCGGAGATGTGTTTTATTTTTTTAGACATCAAATTATTCACGGTTTAATACCCGGAATTATCCTTTTTTCTATTTTTGCATATCTCGATTATCGACGATTGGTTAAGCTAGCTCCTTGGGCAATGATTCTATCTATAATTTTACTTTTGCTGGTTTATATTCCAGGTATAGGTATGCGTTTTGGCGGATCTGGTCGTTGGGTTAATTTTGGTTTATTTTCTTTTCAACCTTCCGAATTCGTAAAAATAGGTTTTTTGGTTTATGTGGCTGCTTGGCTCGAAAAACGCACACAAAACAAAGAAGTATACACTTTAAAAAAAGGCTTAGTGCCTTTTTTAATTTCACTTTTTGTGATTGCATTTTTGTTAATCAAGCAACCCAATACCGGATCCATGGTTGTAATAGCCGGATCTGTTTTGACGGCATATTTTATTTCCGGCGCGCCATTGATTTATTTTGCTGGTATTGGGGCCGCATCCTCAATTATATTTTGGATTTTAATAAAAACCACACCTTATCGCGCGCAACGTATTCTTACATTTCTGCATCCAGAATTGGATCCGCAAGGTAAAGGTTATCATATAAATCAAGCATTTTTAGCCATTGGATCAGGAGGTTTTTGGGGTCTGGGTTACGGGCATTCTCGTCAAAAATATTTGTACTTACCCGAAGTGGCAGGTGATTCGATTTTTGCAGTCATGGCAGAGGAAATGGGTTTTATCGTTTCTTGTTTGTTTTTATTTGTTTTAGGATTCTTTATATACACATGTTTTGATATAGCCAAACACGCCGAAGATTTTTTTGGTCGGTTTTTAGCTGTTGGTATAGGCGCTTGGATCGGCATTCAGAGTATGCTTAACATAGCGTCAATGTTGGGTTTAGTGCCAATTACTGGTGTAACTTTGCCATTTGTAAGTTATGGGAGTTCGGCTTTTGTTGCGCTCTCCATAGCTTGTGGTATTATGGCCTCAATAAGTAGGGGGTCAAAAATATGTCAAGAAAGATAGTATTGGTAGGTGGAGGCACTATGGGGCCAACAGCTCCATTATTAGCTTTATACGATTATTGGCGCAAAGTTCATTCTCGCGATCAATTCATCTGGGCAGGAACTGCCGAGGGCCCCGAACGCAAGCCGGTTGAGGCTCGGGGGATACAATTTGAAATTATTCCCAGCGCCAAAATTCCACGTTATTTTTCTTTTCAGCTTTTTACCTGGCCTTTTAATTATCTCAAGGCCATTAACGCGTCTAAAATATTTTTAGATAAATATAAACCAGATATCATAATAGGCGCAGGAGGTTTTACACAAGTTCCCCTTATTCGCACAGCCTCACGTCGCAATATTCCATGCGTAATTCATCAATTAGATTTTACGCCGAGCTGGTCCAATCTCGCTGTCCAAAAATTTTGCAAATATGTTACAACCACATTTGTTTATCATTATAAAAAATTTCGCAAATGTAAAAATGAAAAACAAATAGCAACACCTAATCGTTTTGTGGCGATGGAAATCCCAGAAAAAAAACCCTCTAAAGAATATTTTGGTTTTAATAGCGATATGCCTGTTTTATTGGTAATTGGCGGAGGTACTGGCTCGCTCGCTTTGAATCAAGTTATAGAGACAAATATTGAAAAGTGGCTTGAAAAAATTCAAATTCTTCATCTTACTGGTAAAGGGCGTAGCGCTAATTTATCTGAGCGTGTTGGCTATAAACGTTACGAATTTTTAGATAGAGATGATCTTTTACGTGCTTACAGTTCTGCTGATATTGTTATTTCTCGCGCTGGTATGGGCGGAATCACTGATCTTGCAACCTTATTTAAACCTGCGATTTTGGTTCCCATCCCCAATTCTCATCAAGAAAAAAACACTAGGCATCTTCCATTCGTCATAATAGAAGTCAAAGAATCCGAACATTTGTTTGAAGATTTATATAAAGAAGTTTTACGTCTTCTCAAAGATCCGGACAAACGTAAAAAATTAGGTCACGAGCTCCATCGCTTTATAGCCACGGATGATGGTCGAGAATGGTTAAAAATCATCGAACGATATTTGCCGGAAGATTTAGAATAGAAAACACAGAGCAGGGTAAATAGTCGCTTTCTTAAAAAATATGTTTTAATAATAAAGTATTATTTTTTCTAAAACAAGTTCTAAAAAGCACATCAAATAAAAAATCCACTTTAAAGTGGATTTTTATCTGGTACGCGAGGTGGGGATCGAACCCACGACCATTGGCTTAAAAGGCCACTGCTCTACCACTGAGCTACTCGCGCACAATATTTTTATATTATAATTTAATGAGTATAATATTCAATATTAAATTTTTTTTATTTGTTGATTCTTGGTTAATTTATGTTTTTGCTGTACAATATTAACATAAAGTTTAAAATTGATCAAGATGCGTATAGCAATGATCGGAGCCAAAGGGCTTCCAACGCTTCATCCTATTGGAGGGGGTGTTGAAACGCACGTAGAAAATCTTGCGCGTCATCTTATTTTACGCGGTCACGAAGTAACTGTGTATGTGCGTAAATACGCTAATCCCAAATTAAAAAAACGACATAAGGGTATTAAAATAGTAACATTACCATCTTTAAATACCAAACATTTGGATACTATTAGTCATGTTTTTTTGGCTAGCTTGCATGCTTTGACTGAAAAATATGACATATGTCATTATCACGGCATAGGCCCTTCCACACTTTGTTGGATTCCTCGTTGGTTTAAACGCTCTGTTAAAGTCATAGTTACCTTTCATAGCCGTGATCAATTTCATGAAAAATGGGGTAGCTTTGCTCGATTATATCTAATGTTTTCCGAATGGGCCGCCGTGGCTTTGCCACATGCTACAATCACTGTTTCACATGAATTGCAAATTCTTTGTAGCTTATTATTTCCCAAAAAAGAAGTTAATTATGTTCCCAATGGTGTTGAAATTCCTAACAAAAAAATTAGTAACAAATATTTACGTCAATTTAAATTGCATTCCGGCAAATATTTTTTGCATTTAGCGCGACTTGTTGCGCATAAAGCGCAAGATGATACAATTCGTGCGTTTAAAAATCTTAAGACTGATGATAAACTCGTTATTGCAGGAGCCGCCAGTTTTGACGATGTTATTTACATGGAACGTTTGAAGATGCTAGCTAAAGATGATTCGCGAATTATTTTTACCGGCCATGTCAGTGGTCATACACTTAAAACACTTGTAGCGCATTGTCGCGCCATGGTTCATCCTTCCCGTAGCGAGGGCTTATCCGTCTCGATTCTTGAAGCAATGAGTCACGGTAAACTTGTTATCATGAGCGATATTCCAGCTAATCTCGAATTGATTGATCATTCGGGAATTGCCATACCTGTCGGCAATGTAGAAATGTTGTCCGAAGCCATGAAATGGGCCATAGATGATCCTAAAACCGCTACATTGCGTGGTGAGCGTGGTCGTGAAATAATTAAGCGCTTATTCTCATGGGAGAGCGTAGCGCGTCATACTGAATATGTTTATGAAGGAACTTATTTTGAAAGAAAAAGCTTGGCAGGATATCAATCGGCTAAAATTAGCAATTGATAAAGATCGTCAGCAATTATCTATTTTATCAAGTGAGCTTTTGCGTGTATCCAAACACGCGATTTTTGCGCTTCAGCGTCAAGATAAAATCGAAGCCAATTCTAGGCTTAAAAAAGCTGATGAGTTAGTTAAATCAGGTTTAAAGATCGTCAATAAGCAAATCTCTTTACAAAATGAAGGGGTTTGGCGCGTTGCTATTGAAGAATTTGCCGAAGCTTTTATCTTCAATTCATTTTTAATGGGCTCTCTCAAATATCCGCCTGTTCTCAAAAATTTTCCGGATGCTATTTATGGAGGTTTGGCTGATGCTGCGGGAGAAATGGCTCGTTTATCTGTTCTTTCCGCAACGAAGGGTGATATAAAAAATGTGGAGCGTGCGTATCAAATTGTGTTACAAATTGTTGAGCATCTCGCCACGCTTGATCTTACAGGAAACCTTCGAGCCAAATTTGACCAATCAAAATCTCATCTTCGTCGCATAGAAGATATAAGATATGATTTATCAAAAAGATAATTAAGTTATTATTTAAATCATGATTCAAGATAAACAAAAAGTTCTCATTCTTGGACTTGGCCGATATCCTGCTGGAAGCGGAGTTTCAGCCGCCCTTTATTTTGCAAAAAGAGGGGACGATGTGCTCGTAACTGACGCGTTGCCCGTTAAAGAAGTTAAAGATAATGTCGCGCAACTTAAAAAATTCAAGAATGTAAAATTTCATTTGGGGAAGCTTCATCTTAAAGATATTGATTGGGCGGATATTATCTCAAAAAATCCAGGAGTTCGTAGAGATGATCCAATGTATTTATATGCCAAAAAACTCGGTAAACCAATTGTTAACGATATCACCATTTTTTTAGAAAAGTGTCCATGCAAAACGGTAGGAGTCACAGGGACTCGTGGAAAATCAACCACCACAGCTTGGATTGGCGATATGCTTAAGAGGTCGGGTAAAAAAGCTTATATCGGAGGTAATATCACAGTCTCGCCTTTAACTTTTTTAGATAAGCTTAAAAAATCGGATGTCGCAATTATCGAACTCTCCAGTTGGATGCTCGAAACATGTGGCGAGGTTGGTATTTCGCCAAATATCGCTGTTTGGACAAATCTCATGCGCGATCATCTTAATACTTATGATGATATGAACGATTATGCGGAGGCCAAGGCTCAAATAATACGTCATCAACAACCAAAAGATATTTTTATTGCAAATTTAGATGATAAATACATTGTAAATTATATTAACGAAGCGCCTAGTATTGTTAAAGGATTTTCTGATAAGAAAAAATCAAAATCGTTTGCTTGGATATCAAAAGGCAAAATAATTTTACGAGATGGCAAGAAATTAATTGAAGTTATCGCCATAAAAGATATCGGTTTGTCGGGCGCGCATAACGTTAAAAACGCTCTTGTAGCAATGATTTCAGCCAAAGAAGCCGGAGCCAATCTTAAAGGAATCCGAGAGTCGTTAAAAAAATTCACCGGCGTACCTTATCGTCAAGAGATTGTCGCCATCAAAAAAGGTGTTATCTTTGTCAATGATACAACATCAACAACTCCTGATGCGACCATAGTCGCCATTAACCGCTTTGCGAGTGATGATCATTTTTTGCACTGGATTTGCGGAGGAGCGGAGAAATATTTGTCATACGATGAACTTATATCGCATATTGCGCGCCATTCGTCTCGCATTAACACGCAAATTTTGGTTGGAACAGCGTTTAAGAGGCTTGCTTTGGCGATGAAGCAAAATGGAATTAAATTTACCAAAAATTCATCTTTAAGATCTGCCTTTGACAACTGTCTCAAATTAGCCAAAAAAGGCGATGTAATTCTTCTTTCGCCCGCCTGCTCCAGTTTTGGTTTATTCAAAAATGAGTTTGACCGAGGAGATCAATTCAACGAACTTGTAAAACAGGTTTGACAATTTGTTATCACTAAAGTAGGCTTAATCATATTTTTCATACTTATATAATAAATATGGCAAAAGCATCAAAGAAAACAGATATTTACGGATTTGCGAGTATAACTGTTTTAGGAGAACGTGGGCAAATAGTGATTCCTAAAGAAATAAGAGAAAAATACACGTTAAAAAAAGGTGATAAATTTATAGTCGCTATTGGTCATCATGATGTTATGGCACTTATTCCAATGCAAAAAGCCAAAAAGATTCTAGATAATATGACCAAGCAATTTAATAATATTACAAATAATAATTGATTATGGCAGAACAAGTACAATCTCAAGAAATTATTAAAAAAAATCGCGGGAACTTTTTTTTGAAAAAGAAAATTCTTTGGATAATTTTGATTTTAATTTTTACTGGAGTTGGATATTGGTATTATTCTTCGCGCAAAGCATCTAAAATTGAATACGAGCTTTTTACAGCTGAACAAAGGACATTAACGCAAAGCGTGGAAGTGACCGGAGAAATCAAGCCTGCTATGCGCATCAATCTAGCCTTTGAAACAAATGGCACATTATTTGATGTTCCTGTTAAAATTGGCCAAGAAGTTAAGCGTGGAGATATTTTAGCCAAACTACAAGAAACAGATTTAACATTCGCATACCGTCGCGCCGAAACCGCTTATTTGCTTGCTTTAGCCAACTTAAATTTGCGTTTGGCTGGCGAAACAGCCGAATCCATTCGTGTAACCGAAGCCCAAGTCAATCAAGCTCAAGCCGCTTACGACAAAGCTGTTTCTGATTTGGACAATACACGAATACAAGCTCAAAACGATTTAGAAAATGCAAAAATTGCTTTAGAAACAGCGCGAAATAATTTGAATAATAATTCACCAATTTCTGATCAAAACTTAATCAATGCCATTGAAACAACCAAGTCTTCGTTATTGGGATCTTTAGGGCCTCTGCAAGTGGCTCTAACTGACGGTGATACGATTTCAGGAGTGGATGACACGGCTTCTAATCAAATGTACAAAACAAGTTTGGGAGCTTTGCAAGATGGATCATTAGAAAAATCTCGTCAAAGCTATAAAATAGCCAAAACATCTAAAAACATGGCGGAGCAAAAAGTTAATAGCCTATCACAAGAATCTTCTAAACAAGAAGTTTTAGAAGCAACGGATTCAATGTTAGTGGCCATAAATAATATTCAACAATTTTTATTGGATGTTCAAACCGTACTATCCTATACCATGACATCAACATATTTCACTCAAGCTCAATTGGAAGCTAAAAAAACAGTTATCACTTCTGATTACAGCTCTATTACCGCGCAAAAAACCACAGTCAATACAGCCAAACAATCCATTCTCAACACTGATTTATCTAAAACTGCTGAACTTACTCGTCTTGAAGATGCTTATTCAGCAGCGCAAATAAATTACAACATAGCCTTAGCAAATATTGATCTAAAAATTTCAGCCGCATCATCTTCGGTCATGATTCAAAAATCCGCTTTAGAAGCCGCAAAAGCAACTTTGGATCTCAAACAAGCTCCGCCACGTGAAGTTGATTTGGCTGGTTTGCGCGCTCAAGTCGCGGATGCGAAAATTGCCATGGATCAAGCAGCTAATAATTTAAAAAAATCCGTTATTAACGCGCCTGTAGATGGAATCGTTACGGATGTTATTTCAGATATCGGTGAGCGTATCACTGCTTATACTCCGCAAATACGCATGATTGGTACAGAACAATATGATATTGTTGTGCAAGTTCCGGAAGCCAATATCACCAAAGTTAAAGTTGGCCAGCAAGCTGAAATTACTTTGGATGCTTATGGAGATGATGAAAAATTTACCGGCTATGTAACATCGGAAAATCCAGATCAAACAGTTATTTTGGACGCTATTTATTATGATGTTCACATTCA
This sequence comes from uncultured Gammaproteobacteria bacterium, assembly GCA_964563385.1. Classification (GTDB taxonomy): domain Bacteria; phylum Patescibacteriota; class Patescibacteriia; order 2-12-FULL-60-25; family 2-12-FULL-60-25; genus MWCR01. The sequence goes on along the minus strand of CAZLVV010000004.1, from coordinate 27,880 downwards.
AATTGATCAACGCAAAATGGAAATCAAACCGGGTATGACTGCCAATGTTACAATAATTACCGATAAAATTGATGATGCTATTATTATTCCGCTTAGAGCAATCCGTACTGATTCAACCACTGGCGAAAAATCTATCCGCGTTTTGGTTAACGATCAACCCGTTGAACGCAAAATCATAATCGGAATCAGAGGCGATGAAGGTCGTGTTCAAGTAATTGATGGTGTTAATAAAGGCGATCAAATCATCTTAAGAGAATTATAAAGTAATTTTTTAGATCAGCGTGCATGAATTCATAATATTATAAATATTTCGAACGCTTAGTTAATTATGCCTAAAAAAGAAATTCAAGGTTGTCTTAAAGAAATAGTTATTGAAGTTGAAAATTTGAATAAGCAATACGAGAATGATGAAATAATCACTAAAGTTCTGCATGATGTTTCTTTTAAAGTACCCAAGGGACAATTTTTAGCCATTATGGGGCAAAGTGGTTCTGGAAAGTCTACCTTGATGCACATTCTTGGCATGCTTGATTCAGCAACGTCAGGCGTATATAAGTTTGAAGGTGTTGATGTTTCTGAGTTAAGCGATGATGAAAAAGCTCGTTTAAGAGGTGAGAAAATTGGTTTTGTTTTTCAATCATTTAATCTTTTATCAAAAGCCACGGTGTTGGAAAATGTTAAACTTCCATTATTATATTCTAACGTTCCACAAAATAAACGTGATAAAATGGCTCTCGAAGCCATCGAAGCAGTAGGTCTTTCTCATCGTATCAACAACCTATCTAATCAACTTTCTGGAGGCGAGCGTCAACGTGTTGCCATTGCCAGAGCTTTAATCCGTCAGCCTTCTGTTATATTTGCCGATGAGCCCACTGGTAACCTTGATTCCAAATCAGGTTTACAAGTTATGCAACTTCTTCAAGATCTGAATATCGAAAAATGCGTGACCATCATCCTCGTAACACATGAACGTTACACGGCAGAGCATGCAGAACGTGAAATCAAGTTACTCGATGGCCGTGTTATTTCAGATCAAATAGTCTCCAATCGTCGCTTTGCTAAAAATGATTCCGAATTAATTAAGTAAATAGATAAACAAATTGCTATATAAATTCATAGAAGATGTTGGTGAATTTATATAAACTGTTCCGTATTAAAAATTAAGTGGATTAAGAGGATTATCTCTATAAAAATAAGTTTTAGTTAGTAAATAGCCGTTTATTGTTACATGAAATTTCCTGATTTAATTTTAAGCGCCTTTCAAAGCCTTGCTCGCACACGCGGAAGGTCGCTTTTAACCATGCTCGGAATGATAATCGGTATTGCTGCCGTGATATTAGCATTGTCCATCGGTGAATCCGCGGAACGTTTTATTCTTTCTCAAATATCCGGCTTTGGATCGGATGTGTTTTTCATGGAAAGTGGTTCGCTCGAAGGTCAAGCTAATCATCCTTCGCCTTTCGTTGAACAGGTTTTAACACACGAGGATTTTAAAGCTTTAAAACGACAATCGTGGATAGAAAGAGTTTCTGGAAATATTTTTCAGTTTGATCTGCTCCAATACGAAGGCACTAATTTAAATACTCAAGTAGTTGGTACTACTCCTGATGATATTATTATCAATAATTATAGTATGAAAGAAGGGGCTTATATTTCAGAAGATCAACTAGATGGCCGTTCTCGTGTTGCGGTAATCGGATATACTTTGGAGCAAAATGTTTTTGGCAACGGTAATGCTGTTGGGAAAAATTTAAAACTAGGCAATACAAATTATCGTGTTATAGGTGTTTTGGAACAAATTGGAACCAGATTTTTTCAGAATATGGATGAGATGGTTTTTGTTCCGGCTACGACGTTAATGGATCAACGAGGCATCAATCGCTATCATTTTTTTTCTATAAAAACACCTCTCCCCACTGAAGAAGCTCGATATCGCATAGAAACGCTTATGCGTGATCGGCACAATATTGATAATCCCGAAGGTGATAGATCTAAAGATGATTTTTCTATCACGACCGCCGAAGATGCAGTTGAAATTGTTACGGCCATCACCGGAGTTTTGCAGATTTTACTTACCGCCATTGCAGCCATTTCTCTTTTAGTGGGCGGTGTTGGCATTATGAATATAATGTACGTTAGTGTAACCGAAAGAATTAATGAAATAGGTTTACGCAAAGCCATCGGCGCTACTAACGGTCAAGTTTTGCGTCAATTTTTAATTGAAGCTATTTTACTTACATCTAGCGGAGGGTTAGGTGGAGTGATTTTTGGAATGTTTGCCTCTTGGTTGGCTATTAAAATAATAAATAACTATTTGCCTGGTTGGAGTTTTATTATTTCGTTAAATGGAATCTTATTCGGGGTGGTAGTGTCAACAATGATTGGTTTAATTTTTGGTTACGCTCCCGCGCGCACCGCATCTAAACTCGACCCCATAATAGCGTTAAGAAAAAATGAGTGATAAATGGTTAATTGTCATAATAGAGCTTTAAGCGAGCATATGAAATTACAAGATCTAATTAAAATAAGTTGGCAAAATTTGATTCGCAATCGTAAGCGAGCTGCTTTGACAATGCTTGGAATTGTTATTGGCGTCATGTCCGTAATTTTGATGCTTTCTGTTGGCAAGGCCGCGGAAAATTATATTTTAGGGCAAGTAGCCGCTTTTGGTTCTGATCTTATTATTATTCGTAGTGGTCCTGGGGATGGCAGTGGTATGAGTGCTGGCCCGCCAAACATAGCTCTCAAGCAAACTGTTGATATGAAAGATTATCGTCGTTTGCGTCAGGAAAATTGGATTCAAGCAATTACAGCCAGTTATTTTTCTGATTTACTAGTTGAATATCAAGATTTTAGTATAATCCCGCGTGTTACAGGGGTAACTCAAGATGAGCTTTTTGTATATAACACGCGCATCAAAGAAGGTAATTTTATTTCAGAAGCTGATGTTGATACCGCGTCCAGAGTCGCGGTTCTTGGTATTGATTTGGCCAACGATCTTTTTGGACAAGAAAATCCTATTGGCAAAAAAATAAAAATCAAAAAACAATCCTATCGAGTTATTGGTATTTTGGATAAAGCCGGAACTCGTTTTTTTACAAATCTTGATAAAAGCGTATACATACCAGTTACAACATTAATGCGTGAGTTAAACAACGATTATTTATTTTCAATAACTTTAAAAATAGGCAATACTTCATCAGATGAAGCTAAAGAACGTATCCGAATAATTTTACGCGATACCCATAACTTAAACAATCCCGAGGGAGATTTATCTAAGGATGATTTTTTCATAGCAGGTCAAGAAGATACAGCAGAGGCAGCGGGCGTGATTGGTAGCATATTGCAAGTTTTACTTGCGTCCATCGCTTCGATCTCGCTCATTGTTGGTGGTGTTGGAATTATGAATATTATGTTTGTTACCGTTACAGAACGCACGCGTGAAATAGGTCTACGTAAAGCCATTGGAGCCAAAAGAAAAGATATACTTTCACAATTTTTAGTCGAAGCAATTAGTCTTTGCGTAGTCGGTGGTATTATTGGAATCATTGGTGGTATAAGTATTTCATGGCTCGGAATTCAAGTTTTACGCACCTTTGAATCCGCAAACTGGATCTTTCAAATTCCTTGGGATGGTGTTTTTCTTGGTATTACTGTCAGTACGGCCATAGGTATTATTTTTGGCTATGTTCCTGCTCGTCGTGCCGCCAATTATGATGCTATTAAAGCATTGCAATATGAATAGGGTAGGAGTTATTTTCCTAGGCTTTGCTATGTAGCGCTATCACACAATTTTGTTAATCCAAGTTAATAACTAAAATTTGTTTCTAAAAATTTAATTAATGTGGATAAATTCTAATTTTCATCATATTAATTTTGCTATATTTAGCAATTTTTTATTTCTTGACTTTTTTTATTATCATAAGCTATATTATTAGCACTCAAACTTCAAGAGTGCTAAATTTTATTAATTTTGTTATAAGAAATTTATCCTTCAGAATAACAGAATTTTGAGTAAATTACTTTATTTTTTGGTTGGGAATTATAGTTATGCTAGACACTCATCTAAAACAAATGCTTGGCATGGTTGTAGAGCAAGTAATTCACACCGGCGAACCAGTAGGCTCGCAATATTTGGTTCAAACTTATAATCTTAACATCAGTTCAGCCACAGTACGTAATTATTTTGCAGTTTTAGAAAAAGAAGAATATATCACTCAACCACATACATCTTCCGGTCGAGTTCCAACAGAAAAAGGATACAATTATTATGTAGAAAATATAATGACTCCACGATTACTAACCAAAAAGGAACGTAATGAATTAGAAGGATCTGCGCAAGCTACTCATATTGAAGAGCGTAACGTAAAACAACTTGCCAAATCAGCTGCTGATTTGGCACAAAACGCCGTGGTTATCGGAATCGGCGAAACTGATAGTTTTTATACGGGGTTGGCGCAACTTTTTACTCAACCTGAATTTAAAGATTGGAATCGGATCGTTTCAATTAGTGATATTTTAGATAGATTAGATGATGTGCTTATTGTTCTCCGACAGCAATATTTTGAGCATCCTACCGCGCTAATTGGTTCTAACTGCCCCTTTGGGCCAATGTGCGGTTCTGTTGTAACTTCATTAAAACAAGGTCATGTAATCGGTATTTTAGGTCCCATGCGCATGGATTACGGCCACGCGATTTCACTTTTAACTCATATTCAATCATTGTTAGATAATGCTAACTCGTAATTCGTGTAGATTCGTAATTAATAATGTCTATGAAAGATAAAAAACCTAAAAAAGAAAATCAAAATCACGCAAAAGAAGAGATAGCGCAAGATTCCAACTGTTCCAAATGTTCTGAATATCTCGCGGGGTGGAAACGAGCCATGGCTGATTATGAAAATCTAAAAAAGCAAACCCAAGAGGATAGAAAAAATTTCTCAAACTACGCACATGAACAATTATTAAGTGATTTACTTCCTGTTATTGATCAATTTGAAACGGCTCTCAAGTTTTTACCGGATATCAACAATCTTCCCGAACCTCATAAGCAACAAATCGAAAATTGGCTAGTTGGTATAAAAGCCGTCAACCAACTTTGGGAGCAATTATTTAACGAAATAGGTTTAACTAAAATTTCTACTGATTGCGAATTTGATCCCAATTTACACACGGCCATGAGCCAAGAGTCTGATCCCGAAAAACCAGAAGGTTCAATCTTGCGTACCATTCAAACCGGTTACAAATTCAAAAACAAAGTTCTGCGTCCGGCTAAAGTTATCGTTAACTCAATAGCTCAACAAACTAAAAATTCAAATTAAAAATTTAATTAATTTATAATCTTAATTCATAATTAATACCATGCATATGACAAAGATTACAAAATGGTCTCCATTTTTTGAGCCTTTTGAGCACTTTGATGACTTTTTCAAAGATTCATCGGCCCTCACAATTTCAAAACAAGGTTTGATCCCTCCGGTTGATATGTACGAAACAAAAGATGCTGTTGTTATCGAAACTCCGCTAGCCGGCGCTGATCCCAAAAAAGTCAGTGTGGAGATTGAAAATGGAGTGCTTACTATCAAGGGCTCTTGTGAACGTAAAACCGAAGTGGATGAAAAAAATTATTATCGCAAAGAGATACGCTCCGGCCAAATATTCCGCCAAATAACACTGCCTTCACGAGTGGATGATAGCAAGGCCGAAGCCGAATACAAATCAGGCATGCTTAAAATAACCATCTCCAAATCTCCAGAAGTCAAAGCCAAGACCATTAAAATTGACGTAAAAAAAGAAGATTAAAATAACATTAAATTATCTTAACGTTAATAATATTCATAACGAGTTCAACGGTAACTTATATAGAACAACTGAACTCGTTAAAAATGTTATAAACGAATAAATATTTGTATAACATTTTCACTATTATCAATTAACTAAGTTTATTAATAACTATTGAAAAAAGTTTATGAGTAAAATTCTTGGTATCGATTTAGGTACAACAAATTCCTGCATGGCCGTCGTCGAAGGCGGTCAGCCTAAAGTTTTAGAAAATGCTGAAGGCGCGCGTACAACACCGTCCATTGTCGCTATTTCTAAAAATAACGAACGTCTTATTGGTCAATTAGCCAAACGTCAAGCTGCCGTTAATCCAGAAAACACTTTATTTTCCGTTAAACGTCTCATCGGTCGTCGTTGGGATGATGCAGAAGTTCAACGCGATAAAGATTGGTTGCCTTATAAAATTGTTCAAAAGGGCGATGGAGTCCGTGTAATAATGAGTGGCAAAGAATATTCACCCGAAGAGGTTTCGGCCATGGTTTTACAAAAATTAAAAACCGATGCCGAAGCTAAAATCGGTGAAAAAATAACGGATGCCATAATCACCGTTCCCGCATATTTTGATGATTCTCAACGTCAAGCCACCAAAGTCGCGGGCGAGATCGCTGGTTTGAATGTAAAACGTATTATTAACGAACCCACTGCAGCCGCTTTGGCTTATGGCTTTGATCAAAAGAAAGATCAAAAAATTGTTGTTTACGATTTGGGCGGTGGAACCTTCGATGTATCAGTTCTCGAAGTTGCTTTTGATTCGTCTACCGAACAAAATACGGTTGAGGTTTTAGCTACCAACGGTGACACTCACTTAGGCGGTGATGATTTTGATCAACTTATAATCAAATGGGCTATAGAAGAATTCCGCAAACAAGAGGGTTTAGATCTTTCCAAAGATCCAATTGCGCTCCAACGAGTTAAAGATGCTGCTGAAAAAGCTAAAATTGAACTTTCAACCGCATTAGAAACAGAACTTAATCAACCATTTATAGCTCAAGATTCCACGGGCGCCAAACATTTGATGCTTAAATTGACGCGCGCCAAACTTGAAGAACTTGTTGGCGATTTGGCTGAAAAAACTCTTATTCCCTGTAAAAAAGCTTTGGCAGACGCTAAACTTTCCGCTTCCGATATTAACGAAGTGATATTAGTCGGCGGAATGACTCGCATGTCATTAATTCAACAAACCGTGGAAAAATTCTTTGGTAAAAAACCCAATGTAACCGTTAATCCCGACGAAGTCGTATCCATTGGCGCTGCTGTTCAAGCCGGAAATCTCCAAGGAGATATTAAAGGCGATTTGTTATTGCTTGATGTAACTCCGCTTTCGCTTGGCCTTGAAACTTTGGGCGGTGTTATGACCAAACTCATTGAACGCAATACAACCATCCCAACATCCAAATCTCAAATTTTCTCTACGGCCGCAGATAATCAACCATCCGTGGAGATAGTTGTTTTGCAAGGCGAACGTGAAATGGCAGCCGATAATCGTAGCTTGGGTAGATTTACTCTTTCCGGATTACCCATGGCTCCGCGTGGCGTTCCGCAAATAGAAGTAACTTTTGATATCGATGCTAATGGTATTCTAAATGTTAAAGCCGTGGACAAAGGTACTAATAAAGAAGCTAAAATAACCATCACCGCATCCACCAACCTTTCCAAAGAAGAGATCGAAAAAATGAAGAAAGACGCAGAAGCACATGCCGAGGAAGATAAGAAAAAGAAAGAAGCTATCGAAGTTAAAAACATGGCCGAAACCATGATATACACCACGGAAAAAATGCTAAAAGAAGCCGGAGACAAAGCCAAAGAAGAAGATAAAAAAGAAGTTGAAGAAAAACTTGAAGTCTTAAAGAAACTTAAAGATAGTGATGATCTTGAGGCCATAAAAAAAGCTTCAGACGAACTTGCTACTTCGGCTCAAAAAGTTGGTACCGCCATGTATCAAGCTCAACAAGCTGAAGCTCAATCCGCGCAATCAACCAATCCCGAAGCCACAAATGATAAAGAAAACAAAGACAACGAAGCCAAAGAAGCTGATTTTGAAGAAAAAAAAGATTAACTTGATTACTTTTTAACATATAAAAATATGTCAGAACTCGGCATAAAAGCCCCCGACGATATTCTTAGTGGTCGCTATGCTAACATGATGCAAGTCATGCATGCCAAGGAAGAGTTTGTGCTTGATTTCATGTTTGCTCATCCACCCCAAGGCGAGCTTGTATCTCGTTTAATCGTTAGTCCGGCTCACATGAAACGTATTGTAAATGCTCTTGAGGACAATATCCAAAAATATGAAAAGCAATTTGGGCCAATACAAGAGGCAGGGGAGCCAAAGTTGCTATCTTAACTAAATTATCTCAAATACTGATTTCAAATAAATTATTGATCTATATCCTAAGCCTAAATAAAAGCCTATCAAGATTCAAATTATATACATATAAAATGTCAAAAGATTACTATCAAATTCTCGGTGTAAGCAAAACCGCATCCGCCGAAGATATAAAAAAAGCCTTTCGTCGTAAAGCTCACGAATATCACCCCGATAAAGGAGGGGATGAACAAAAATTCAAGGATGTAAATGAAGCATACAGTGTTTTAGGCGATAAAGACAAGCGAGCGAAGTATGATCAATTCGGCTCCGCTGCTTTTGAATCTGCTTATTCGCAAGGTTTTCAAGGTGGGTTTGGTGGTTTTGATTTTAGTCAAGGTGGTTTTAATGTTAACGTTGAGGATTTTGGCGATTTGGGCGATATCTTGGGTGGCATGTTTGGTTTTGGGAATCGAGGATCGCGCCAAAAACGCGGACGCGATTTAGAAATGGAAATTGATTTAGATTTTCTAGAATCGATTTTCGGATGCGATAAAGAAATCTCGCTTTACACAAATAGCAAATGTGATCACTGTAAAGGCGAAGGGTCTGAACCAGGTTCAAAAATTAACACTTGTTCTACTTGCAACGGTTCGGGCAAAGTTCAACAAACACAACGCACAATGCTAGGGGTGTTTAATACGGTTGTGGTTTGCCCCACCTGCCAAGGCAAGGGTAAGAAGGCTGAAAAATCTTGTCAGATTTGCCAAGGTTCAGGCATACAAAAAAAAGAACGTAAGCTCAAAATTACAATTCCGGCCGGCATGCAAAATGGCGAAGCTCTAAAATTATCAGAACAGGGTGATTTTCCGGGAGTTGGCGGAAAGGCAGGGGATTTATATGTACGTATTAAAGTAAAACCTCACTCGATTTTTACTCGTGTAGATCATGATATTCACTCAACGATAAATATTCCCTTCACCATTATGGCGCTTGGTGGAAAAGTGGATGTTGAAACAGTAGATGGTTTAGTAGTTTTAAAAATTCCTACTGGCACAACCGCAAAATCAACTTTCAAATTGCGAGGAAAAGGCGTTCCTTATATGAGTGGTTATGGTCGAGGAGATCATATGGTTACGGTCATGCCAAAAATTCCGCAAAAATTAACTCGTGAGCAAAAAAAATTGTTAGAGCGATTGCAACAAGAGGGGATGTAAATAAAAAAACGATGTTAAGCATCGTTTTTTGGTAGCGTGATAGATGCATCGCGTACTCCTATTATTTGCTATTTTGTGCTTTATCAAGGAACTCTAGGAAGCTATCTGATTTCTGCCACAATTTCTTGTATCTCTCAGTAAAGCTTCCTTGATGTTGAGGATAGCCTTTTTCTTTCTTTTTTGTCAATACTAAAAAGTTAGGTTCATTTAATATCAATACTGGTAAAATTTCTCTAAAATCCCAATCTTCTAATAAATTGGTAAATTCATGGTCTTTCATGTATGCGTCAGTTAAAAAATGTACTATTTCATGAGCAACATTACGCTTAAATTCATTCGGATCATCTAATGGTAGTTTATAATAATATTGAAAGCTTTTTCCATCATCTTCAAGAACAGCGCAAGTAAAAATAGAAGGCTTGCCATACATAGTTGTAGGTGCGTAAAAATCAAACTCTCCTAGTAGTTTAGTTAGCTCATGAAAAAAATCCGCTTCAATTTTTTGCCAATTAAATGTTGCTTTTTCAAGAGATTTATCGAGTGCAATACTATGATCAGTGTAATAATCATTTACGTATTTTGCAACCGCTTGAGTTCTAGAGTTTCCTGGTTTATTTTGCCAAATTGCAAGATTCGGATGTAAGTCCAGAATTCTTTCCTTGCCAAATTCGTAGTCACCAATTTTAGCGTCCATAAAAGAATCTCCAATATCAATATCTAGTTTTTTATCTAATAAAAATTCTACGTTTTTCATAATAGATCAGTCTAGCAATTGAATAAAAATCATTTTTGAAATTAAATTAATACAGGTAGAAGTATGTTTGCATAACAACTCGTGTCGCACAATACGAATAACAATAACCATTCATATAACTTCAGACCGAAAGTAAAGTCTTCTCTACAACGATTGGAATATCATTTCAAAATCCTATATTACAAGTTTGCTGTTTGTGATCGGTTATTGGTGATCCGATATTATTTATGATATAATAATATTATATGGATTCGACCGTATCTTTTTTGACGAATATAAATTGGTCAGTTCCAAGTTGGGATGTATTCGTATATTTGTTTTTCGTCATAGGGGCATTTTTATACGGCTTTTCGCTCGGCAGGGATCGTATTATTGTCATTTTGGTTTCCATTTATATGGCTCTTGCCGTTGTTGGCAATGCGCCGATAATAAATCAAGTAAATATTGCTTTGAAACTCACGGATAATGTAGTTTTGCAAATATCTTTGTTTTTGGGTTTGTTTGTTTTATTATTCTTTTTACTATCACGTAGCGCGTTAGTAAAAACAATAGGCGAAAACTCCGCGCCCGGTAAATGGTGGCAGGTAATCATATTTAGTTTTTTGCAAGTTGGATTATTAATCAGTATTGCATTATCATTTTTACCTGCAGAAACTTTAACTGCCTTTAGCGAGCAAACTCGGCAAATTTTTATCAGCGATTACGGTAAATCTGCTTGGTTGATTCTACCCATAGTTTTTATGGCGCTTGGCCCTAATTCTAAAAAAGATTAACTTAATTTTTTATTAATAATCAAATCTATGTCACCGGATAAATCTCTTAGTCGTTACATATTAGTAGTACTCAGTATCTCAGTTGTATTAACCGCTTTAATTATTATAGCGCTAAACGCTTATGTAAATAATGCTCGCTTATCTTCGGATAATGGATTTATCGATTCCGCGCTTTCTTCTTTTTCTTACAATCAAGGATATAAAGATGGTTACAATACTGCGCGAGATAAATTTTATTTTGGCCCAACAGAGTTTAATACCATTGTTGGTAAAATTATCGAAGTAACTCCGAATGGTTTAATTATAAATGCAAGTAATTTAGATACAGATGAGTTTGTGGATGGAGTATCCAATGTTCGCAAAGTAGAAATAACCGCTGAAACTAAAATTTTTCGCAGAACAGCTTTAAGCGAAGCCGAATTTGACCGAGCCATGGCCACATGGCGAGCTTCGGGCATGGCTAAAAATGACCCCATTCCAAGCAGTTTTACTGATAAAGAAATTTCAATATCAGATTTACAAGCAGATCAAACTGTAGTAATCAACGCAAATCAAAACATCCGCCTTTTAGAAACTTTTACAGCTGAATCAATTGTTGTGGTTGAATAAGTCAACTCCCTCTAAATCTCCCTCTTAAACATGCCATCGTAGGGACAAATCTTGTATTTGTCCGTGCCAATGCAATGGTTATTTATGCACGGATAAACACGAGGTTTATCCGTACAAACGGGGTATGGGGTGAGTTACTGCTTGCCCCTCTCTTAGTTTAAGAGAGGGGTATGGGGTGAGTTACGGTTTTGAAGTTTGGGGTGAGTTATGATTTTAAGGGTATAGGGTGAGGAACAATCCTTGTAATTATCCATGCCATCGTAGGGACAATCCTTGTGATTGTCCGTGCCAAGATTTTTATTTATGTACGGATAAACACGAGGTTTATCCCTACAAACGGGGTTTGGGGTGAGTTATGATTTTATCCCCATAAATTTTTTAGAGCATAAATACATTTATTTGGCAAAAAAATTAACGAACAGTCATTTTTTTGCTTTTTTAAGCAAAAAAGTTATCCTATTCCCTTGACATTTCATTAAATATATGCTTAAGATAGAGGCAGATTACGGTAAAAACAAAACTTTTTGTTAAGCCGTGTCGCCTCATGCGAACATTCGACAACTGACATGTAAAAACCGCCAAAAGGCCTTTAGAACAAGGAGAAAACCATGAACCGCAACCATAAGCTACTTTTCACGTTTTTTGTTGCGCTGGTCGTAGCCCTTATGGGTTGCGGTGACAGCGATGAACCTGATTACACTGATCCGCAAATCGATTCCGGAGATTCTGGAACCGATGCAAACGAGCAAGATTCATACACGGACACAGATACTAAAGATTCGGCTCCGGATCAAATTCAATCCGATACAAATAATGATTCAGAAGTTGATTCCGGAAAGGATGTTACTACAGACTCCGTTGAAGATAATATCATTAATGAAGATGTTATTCCTGATTCTGATGCTGATACTGATACTTTGCCCACAGAAATCTGTGACGGAGTTGACAACAACGGTGACGGCATTATCGACGAGGGCTTTGAGTGTAAACTAGGAGACTCTTTTCAGTGTCAAACCGCTTGTGGCAGTGTCGGCACAGTTGTTTGTCAGGCTGGTTGCGTTTGGGGGGATTGTATTCCACCAACAGAAACCTGCGACAACGGTGTTGATGATGACTGCGATGGTAAAATTGATTGCGCTGATCCAGATTGCTCAAGCAAAATCCATTGCCAACCAGAGCTTTGTGACGGAGTCGATAATAACGGCAACGGCATTATCGACGAAGGCTTTGAGTGCAAACTCGGAACCACTAATTTGTGCCAAACCACTTGCGGTAGTATTGGCATGGTTACCTGTACAGCAGATTGTTCATGGAGCGCTTGTCAACCTCCGGTCGAAAACTGTCACAACGGTGTAGATGACGACTGCGACGGAAAAATTGACTGCGCTGACCCTGATTGCGCTAATTTTCCTTCTTGCATTTGTGATCCTCCCAAAATTGGAGATGATTGCATGATTGCAGGTGAATTTTTTGATTGTGATCCATCTATACGTTGCAATTGTAGTTTTCTTTGGGATTATACGGCAACTGGCAATTTTTCTTGTGTAAATCAAGAAATTTGTAACGGATTTGACGACAACGGCAACGGCCAGATTGACGAAGGTTTTGAATGCATCAAAGGTAGCGCTCCTGTTGCCTGCACAACCTCTTGTGGTTCAACTGGCACCAAGCCATGCCTTGCGGATTGCTCATACGGCGCTTGCCAACCCCCAGTCGAAAACTGTTCCAATGGCATTGATGACGACTGCGACGGCAAAGTCGATTGCGCTGATCCTGATTGTTTTGCAGATCCATTTTGCGTAATTCCAGAAAATTGCTCTAATGGAATTGATGATGATGGAGACAATCTTGTTGATTGTGACGATCCTGATTGCGCAACCGACGTGGCTTGTCATGATTTTGGCGATTGCCCAGTTCAAAACCCAACCGGCGTTCCTTACACTTGCGGAACTTGGGATCAAGACGTTGTGCCTTCAAGTATTTTCTTGATTCGTGGCGGTTGCGCCAATTCCGAGTTTGATCAGTGGGCTATTGGCGGAAACTATACCGATGTAAAAGCCATCCGCCTCACCGGCAACCACACTTGGACCGAAGTTACTTTACCTGTTCAAGGCAAATCATATATCGGCTCTCGAGATGTTATTTGTTTGGGGCAAAATAATGTGTTCTTGCTCTACAATAACGAAGATGAGGGTGTGATTCTGCATTGGAACGGGTCTTCATTGATTCGTCTTTTGCCCACTCAACTCATTGGAATCAACATAATCGGTTTAGCTGGCACAGGGGTTAATGATTTATGGTTCACGGGTTATGGCAATGAAACACATTATCCAACCGCCTACTTGTACAAGTGGAACGGCACATCGCTTACTCAACATGAATTGCCGGTTGCTCAAGGCAAAGTTTTCCGCGCCCAAAAATTCTTCAAAGCCGGAGAGGATGACTTGTATCTCGCGGGCATGGAATTCGACCCGAACGACTATTATAATCCTGATACTCATACTTCTATGCTTCTTCACTGGGATGGAAAGTCTTGGGCAAAAGTTCCGGGATCGGAGAGTTTGATACAGTTTACTAGCGTTCATGGAAGCTCCTCCTGCGATCTGATGGCCGTAGGTGGAAAACTTACCGCCAATGGTTCTATGGGGGCAAGTTTGCATCGCAACGGTAATCAATGGATAACACAAATATACACCAATCTAGATTTTGTTAAGTCCGTTGTCAAAATTTCACCAGACAAATTCGTGCTCCAAGGACATGAATCCGATGGTGGTCATGGCTATCTTTGGACAGGAACATCAAAAGGCGATGGATCGGTGCTTTGGTCACGAAATTACAAATTCCTATCCGAAGGTGCCGATTTTTGGCATGGTGGTGCTACTTGGAAAATTCCAAACAGCAATATAATCATGCAAGCCGGAGATGGGATACACGGCACTTCAGATCCTTCAGGATCCGGTACCTATGCCCATATACTCCGCTCTACATGTCAGTAATCGCATATAACATGCGATTCTCATCACAACCTTCGAATTTTCGAAGGTTTTTTATTGTAACTTAATGCTTAACTCCCTCTAAATCTCCCTCTTAAACTAAGAGGGAGACTTGTTGTCTAGTTTTTACAGCCCCTCTCTTAGTTTAAGAGAGGGGTTTGGGGTGAGTTATGGCTTTTCCCTCTCTTAGTTTAAGAGAGGGGTATGGGGTGAGTTACGACTTTGAGGCATAGGGTGAGTTATAAAATGTTATGTTACAATTAACTTATGGCTTATTTGTATAATGATTCGATTAATAAAAATTTACGTAAAGATTTAAGAAAAAGAAATACTAAAGCTGAATTGTTGCTTTGGCAAAAAATTAGAGGTAGAAAAATCTGTAACATTAAATTTCATAGACAATATGGAATAATGAATTACATAGTAGATTTTTATTGCCCTGCTCTTAAACTCGCTATAGAGATCGATGGAGAATATCACAATGCATTAAAAGTAAAAGAGGCAGATATTGGTAGAGAAGTTATAATAAAATATTTGGATATACAAATCATACGTTTTACCAATCAAGAAGTTATAAATAATATAGATAACGTACTACTAAAATTAAGAAAAATCATTAAAATTTTATTGATTAAAAAGTTTAATTCCGAGAGTTCTAACTCTCCCTCTAAATCTCCCTCTTAAACTAAGAGGGAGACTTGTTAATTAGTCTTTACAGCCCCTCTCTTAGTTTAAGAGAGGGGTTTGGGGTGAGTTACTGCCTTAAATAATTCCCTCTAAATCTCCCTCTTAAACTAAGAGGGAGACTTGTCTGCTAGCTTTCACAGCCCCTCTCTTAGTTTAAGAGAGGGGTATGGGGTGAGTTACTACCTTAAATAACTCCCTCTAAATCTCCCTCTTAAACTAAGAGGGAGACTTGTTGTCTAGTTTTTACAGCCCCTCTCTTAGTTTAAGAGAGGGGTTTGGGGTGAGTTACTACTTGCCCCTCTCTTAGTTTAAGAGAGGGGTTTGGGGTGAGTTACGATTTTGAAGTTTGAGGTGAGTTACTACCTTTTTACATGACTGTGGAAAAACTTAACCAATAAATTTGTAATTTATGTTATAATGTTATTGAATTATGAAAAAGCTTATCATTATCTCATTAAGCGCCGGAGTTTTAATATTGGGCGCTATTGTTATTAAAGCGCAAGCAGCATTTCAAGGCCCTCCTCCTGGTTGTGCTAATCCAGGGCAAACAGGTTGTAATTTGGATGGTGTGATTTGGAATCGTGCTATAACCGCGCCCCAAGCTCAAAACGCCAGTTTTTACATAACAGGCAACACGCGCACAGGTGGCACAGCGCGAGTTGGTTCTGGCCTTACTATTGATAGCGGTGGCGCAAATATAACTGGGTATGTGCAATTTATCTCTGGAGGAAGTCTTGTAGAAATTAAGGAAGGTGATGTATATATAAATTCTAATAAGGCCATTCGTGTTGATCATGATTCAGCTTCAACTTTGAACATAGGCAATTGGGGAGGCGCTAACCTTCCTGTAAATGTAAATATTTTAGGAACATTAAATGTTACTGGAAATGATACATGGACTCAATCTAAAATCACTTCCCGCGAATATTGTATTGGCACATCTTGTATTACATCATGGCCAAGTGGTGGCGGAGGTGGCGGAGGCACGGTTACCAGCGTTGGTTCTGGCGATGGTTTAACCGGCGGGCCAATTACTGGTAGCGGAACTTTAAATGTCGGCGCCGGAACAGGTATAAGTGTTACCGCAAATGCAGTTAATCTGAATACAACTTATACTGATGGTAGATATTTTGTGCGTAATCAACAACTCGATAATAATGCAAGTATATATTCAAGATCCGGCAAAATCGGCGCCACGGATAGCGGTGGCGGTAATTCCAACTATCCTTATTTAGATATTGGAGGCGGTTTAATGGGTTATTATGAAAATACTGGATACTGGAGTGTTTCACCAGCAATTCTTTTCAAAAATTCTGTATCAATGCTTGGTGGGTCTGTAAGTATTGGTCAAGGAAATAGCGCTACATTACAAATAGTCGGTCAAACAACAGGTAATACAAATATTAATATTGATGGCACTATTTCCAGATTTTGCATTTCATCAAGTGCGGGAACTTGTACGTCTTGGGGTGGTTCATATGGGTCTATTCGCGGTGATCGACTCTGTATCGGTGCGGATTGCCGTTCTTCATGGCCAAGTGGAGGCGCTACTTTGCCAAGCGGTTGTTCAAATGGTCAAGTCGCAAAATGGAATGGCTCAACTTGGACGTGTGCAAATGATGCAAATAGCGGAGGGGATATTACAGCTGTAAGCGCCGGTACAGGACTTACAGGCGGAGGAACAAGTGGAGATGTTACTTTAGGATTAGCTCCATGCCCCAATGGTCAGATATACAAATCAAATGGCACAAGTATGGTTTGTCAAAATGATGCAGGAGGGTTAACAAGTATTAATGTAGGCGCAGGCCTCAATGTTTCAAATCCCTCAGGGCCAACTCCCACACTTTCCATCTCTCCTTTTTATCAATTACCACAAACAGGTTGTTCTTCTGGACAAATTTTACAAAAAACAGCATCTGGTTGGGGGTGTACAGCCGGAGGAACCGGTACTTTAACAGGAATTATCTCAGGGGCAGGAATTTCAGTAACTAATCCTAATGGCCCCCAACCCCAAATTTCTGTTAATTATACAACTCTTGATTCAAGATATGCTCAAAGCAGTGCCTTAAATTCATATGTGCCCAAAACAGGTAATTCTACAATTTCGGGTGGATTAACAGTTACCGATACTATCAATTTAAGTAAATCAGGTACAGTTTTATATGCATATAATCAAGAAGCTCTTTGGTTTAATGGGACTTATTTTAGTTGGGGTTACGGCGGTAGCGCTAATTACTTTGCAAGAAATGTGGGCATTGGTGTTACCAACCCAACATATCAACTTCAATTATCACAAAATAGCGCCGCTAAACCAACAAGTGGCACGTGGACGATAGCATCTGACATTAGATTAAAAGATGTGCACGGCGATTTTACTAAGGGTTTAGATGAAATATCTAAATTAAAGCCTATTTATTACACCTATAAAAAGGATAATATATACAACTATCCGTCAGATATAATGGGTGTTGGCTTTTCTGCACAAGAAGTAGAAAAATACATTCCAGAAGCCGTTAAAACAGATGATAACGGTTACTTACAAATTGAAGCTGATGCAATATATTGGGCAATGTTAAACTCCATCAAAGAGCTTAAATCCCAAAACGAAGAACTTCGTGCAAAAAATCAAGATTTAGAACAACGCTTAAAACGATTAGAAGCTTTAATGAGCACAATTCTACAATAACTAAAAATAAAATATTTTAAATCCGAGGCGATGCCTCGGATTTAATTGTTCAATTTATCAGTTAGCTAACTTGCGGAGGTTGCGGAAACGGACTCATTGCTATTATCGCATTTGCTTCTTTTGAAGTTAAAACTTTTTTATTGGCTAAAGTTTGTGTTAAAAAATCCACTTTTTTATCTTGCTGACGATCATACATACTTAAATCACCTCTCATATCCGCCAATTTATCATCAAGATACGCTTTGGTAACCATTGTTGCTTTAATTTGAGTAATTTCTTGCTTTATACCACCTATTTCTTGTTTAATGCCTCCTATTTCTTGTCTGATTTCGACGAATTGCTTTTCAGTATGATTCGCAAAAGCATTCATCGTGTCTAAAATATCTCTAATATCTTTTTTTATCTCCAAGATATCATTATTATTCATTGTCTCCATATAAATACAGTCTAGACATTATTTAGTTAAATAGCAAGTTGTATAATTAAGCGAAAAAATCATTTATACACGGTTAAATTACATGTCTAGCGTTACATCTTTTTCCACAGTCAAATAATATTATTAAATAACAATTTAATATCAATTTAGTTATTGCTTGTCGAGAGGGCATATTTTGGTTTATAGTGTCTTTATTATGTTAAAACTTTGGAATACCGAATCTCGCACACGTGAGGCTTTTGGTTCTATTATTGAAAACGAAGTTCATATGTATTCTTGCGGACCCACTGTTTATGGTCGCGCTCACATCGGCAATCTGCGCGGATACGTAATTTGGGATGTCCTCAAACGTTTATTAAAATCTGACGGTTACAATGTTGTTCATGTCATGAACATCACAGATGTTGGTCATCTTACTGATGATGCTGATTCAGGCGAAGACAAAATGATCAAATCCGCTCGCGAGCAAGGCAAAACCGCATGGGATATAGCCAATAAATATGAAGAATTATTTAAGCAAGATGCAAATGATTTAAACATCATATTGCCAGAATCGCCTCTATTATGCAGGGCCACCGAACATATCGACGATCAAATAAAACTCGTTAAAATCTTAGAAGAAAAAGGTTATACTTATCAAACAAGTGATGGTATTTATTTTGATACATCCAAATTCCCTGAATATGGTAAATTTTCTGGTCAACCATTGGATGAAAAGCTTGCCGGCGCGCGCGTTGAATCGTCTGCGGAAAAGAAAAATCCTACGGACTTTGCTCTTTGGAAATTTAGCTATCCAAACGGAGTTAGTTATCAAGATTATTTGGAAAAAACAACAAAGAATGCTAACGAAATAGCGCAACGTCAAATGGAATGGCAAAGTCCTTGGGGTATTGGTTTTCCGGGTTGGCATGTTGAGTGTTCGGCCATGAGCAAAAAATATCTTGGTCAGCCTTTTGATATTCACACTGGTGGAGTAGATCATATTCCCGTGCATCACGAAAACGAAATAGCGCAGAGTGTTTGCGCTTATGGCGTGCCATTGGCAAATTTTTGGTTACATAATGAATTTTTATCGGTTGAAGGTCAAAAAATGAGCAAATCACTTGGCAATATTTATACATTAGATGATTGTCGCAATCATAATATAGATCCGCTTGCGCTACGCTATTTTTATCTTGGAGCTCATTATCGTCAAAAGCTAAACTTTACCTGGGAAGCGGTTTCTGCCTCACAAAATGCTCTAAACAAACTTCGCCAAACAATTCGCGAATGGGATTCACCATCAAGAATTAATTTAGAGTATGATGATCATTTTAAGGCCGAAATCATGGATGATATCAACACAGCTTCGGCGCTTGGTATTTTATGGGAAATGGTTAACAATCCAAATATTCCAACATCCGAAAAATCAGCAACTTTAATAGAATGGGATAAAATTTTAGGATTGAGTTTAAGCAATTACATTGCCAAACAAATCGAAATCCCAGAAAATATTATCGCCATAGCAAATCGACGTTGGGAGGCTCGTCTAAGCAAAGATTGGAACACTGCTGATAACCTCCGTCAAGAATTAGAAACACTCGGCTGGACAATGCAAGATGGTGAAAATGGTTATAAATTACAACCAAATAAATAAATTAATATTTTACTTTTATTTTTAAGCATACTTCATGCCACATTCACACTTCTTGTCACTATCCTAGGAACACAGATAGTAAAAATTTGATTTTATAATTTTTTTGTTTTTATGTTATAATATATTCAAAATCTATGCAGGCAACTTCACAGCAAATCGAAGAGGATCGTTTTGAAGAAAGTCATCTTTCTGAAATTGCAATAAATGAACCAAAATCATCAATCGAACCAACTCCCCAAATAGAAACGGAGGATATTTCAGGTTTAGAGGCCGATAAACGAGCTTTAGATTCCATAGAAAGTTCAGAAATACAAACATCTGACGGACAAATTGTCAAAACTTTACGCGCCATTCCCACTGAAAAACAAAGTCAGATGCCTACTGAAGAGCAAGTTGAAATAGCAAGTCAAGACAAGTTAATCAAAGAAGTAGAACAAATCATGTCTTCAGATTTGGCACAGATTGATTCAAAAACAAAGCAACTAACCGGAATATTTACCGAAATGCCTATCGACAAACAAACATTACTTAAACAAGAAGGAGAGAGAATTGCGCGCGAAATTGCAGATATGATCAAATCCAATAGACTCAATCTTAAAGAAATTCACAACGATATTGAACAATGGCTACATATTATACCCGCGGTAAACAAGCCATGGCTAGCGCAACAAGCCACAATTATTACAGATAAAATTGCCAATCTTCATGAAGAGTATATCCGCGATAATGCTAACCTTAATTAACCATGATCTTTAACGTATTTTTAGCCTTACCAATCGGCTTAACAACTCAATCAACAGGAGGAATTTCTTTCAGTTTTCTGTTTTCAAACCCTATTTTATTTTACACATTGATTATTGTTGGTTTATTTGGAGGTATTTTTTTAATTGTATTTTTAATCAGGAGATATTTGCATCTCAAAGTAAAATACACGCGCTCCAATCAAAAAATTGTGCTTCGCGTTAAGGTGCCAAAAGAAGTGCGTCGTGAAGATGTGGAGCAACAAAAAAGCTTGCAACAAATGCAAGAACTTATTGGTTTCACGGAAACAATTTTTCAAACTATTGGGTCCATGCGCGCGGACAGAGGGATATCAGCCTGGCTCAAAGGTCGTGAAGACGTTCTTACATTTGAAATAGTTGTGCATAAAAGCTTAATCATGTTTTATGTTACATGCCAAAAAAAGCACCGACAATTTATTGAATCCCAAATTCAAGCGCAATATCCGCATTCATCTATTGAAGATTTAGGAGATTATAATATTTTCTCACCCAAAGGTGTTGCTTTGGGCGCATATCTTTCATTTAAAAAACCCTATTATTTTCCAATCAAAACTTACAAAAAAATGGAATCCGATCCGTTAAATACCATCACCAATGCTCTTTCTAAAATTGAAGATAATGACGGAGCCGCGATTCAATTTGTTATCAAATCAGCTTATGCAAAATGGCGCAACGAAGGATTGCGTATAGCTCGCGCCATGCAACAAGGCAAAAAATATTCCGAAGTAAGTAAAAGTGGATTAAGTAAATTCATTAAAGAGACCGGAGATATTATTAAAGGTCCTAAAGAATCTGAAAAACCCGAAGAGCAATATAGGCTGTCTCCGCTAGAAGAAGAAATGGTTAAAGGTCTAGAAGAAAAAGCTTCTAAGGCTGGGGTTGATGTTAACATTCGCGTAATTGCTACTGCCAACAACTTTGAAAAAGCGAAACATTATCTCGATGATATTTTAAACGCTTTTGGTCAGTACAATATTTTCGAGTATGGAAATGCATTTAAAGTTTCTACTCCTCGCAATCAAAATCAATTAATATCTTTTTTTATTAACCGACATTTTGATCCTCGTTTTGGTATCGTATTTAACAGCGAAGAACTCTCGTCTCTTTGGCATTTGCCATTGCCTTCAACCGAAACGCCTAAAATTGATTGGCTCCTTTCACGTAAATCCCTTCCACCATCAAATCTACCTCGTGAAGGAATCTTACTTGGAATTTCAACTTATCGTGGCCATACCTATGAAATTCGCCAAAAACAAGCAGATCGCAGACGTCATTCTTACATAATAGGTAAATCTGGAGGTGGTAAATCCGTATATATGAGCTCCATGATCAAGCAAGATATTGAAAACGGTCATGGGGTTTGTGTTATGGATCCTCATGGCGATTTGGCACGCGAATGCATAGAATTTGTTCCCAAAGAACGTGCTGAAGATGTTATTTATTTTAATCCTGCTGATTACGAACGCCCAATGGCTTTAAACATGCTTGAGTATGATCCAAAAAATCCACAACAAAAAACTTTTGCCGTTGAAGAAATGTTAAAGATTTTTGATCAATTATACGATCTCAAGGCCACAGGCGGGCCAATGTTTGAATATTACATGCGTAATGCAATGCTTTTAATCATGGATCATCCCGAATCCGGCTCTACTTTGGTAGAGATTCCCAAAGTTTTGGCCGATGATCAATACCGCGCTTTCAAGTTAAGTAAATGCACCATGGCAAATGTTAGAGATTTTTGGATTAAAGAAGCGCAAAAAGCCGGGGGCGAAGCATCTTTGGCAAACATGGTTCCGTATATTGCATCCAAACTTACTCCTTTTATTACTAATGACTTTTTACGTCCTGTTATATCTCAACAAAAATCAAGCTTTAATTTTCGCGAAGCCATGGATTCGGGCAAACTCATTTTTTGCGAATTGAACAAGGGTAAGTTGGGCGACATGAGTTCTTATCTTGTTGGCATGATTATTGTGGGTAAAATTCTTATGGCCGCATTGTCACGAGGCGATATGGAAGCTTCAAAACGCAAAGATTTTTATTTATACATTGATGAGTTTCAAAATTTTTTAACGGATTCCATTTCTGCTATTTTATCCGAAGCTCGCAAATACGGACTCAATCTCATCATCGCTCATCAATTTATTAGTCAACTTGCACGCAAAGGGGATACGGCCATCAGAGACGCTATTTTTGGTAACATTGGCACCATGTCCGCTTTTCGTATTGGCGCCGAAGACGCAGAGTTTTTGGAAAAAGAATTTTCTCCAATTTTTACTAAATTTGATCTCATGAACGCTGAAGCTTACACTGTTAATATCAAATTATTGATTGATAATACCGCATCCAAACCATTTAACATGATGCCAATAAAACCACCTGATGGTAATAAAAAACTAGCTGAAATGATTAAAGAGCTTTCTCGATACAAATATGGAATCAAACGTGAAATAATCGAAGCAGAGCTTGCCGAACGTTATAACGAAATAGATAAAATGGTTCAAAGTGAAGCTGAATCCGCTCAATCTCATGGATCATTTGACTTTTAACGTTTCACGGGTAAACTAAAAGTATGCTACAATTATATGTGGATAAAAATAAAACTTATCCACAATTGACATAAACAAAAATTATGACATTAAACCCACAAGATGCTGTAAATGAAGCGGAAAATAACGATAGTCAAGAGCTTACCGCATCACAACCCATTACCGATGACAACTCAAACGATAATGATGCTGTCATTTTAAATTCCATCGAGACAAAACTCGCTCTGGCGCGTAAAATGATTGCTAATTTAAAACAAGAAATCAGCAATCTGGATCGTCTTTTGGCTAGCGATGCCGAACCGGCTGATTTACAACAATTTGTGCGTTCTGAATCAACAATCGAAGGCGATCTCATGCATCCTGTAAATGAAGGCAAGATTGTGGAAGGTGTTTTTGACGGGCAAAATATGATCGGTTCTGATGGTAAAACCTATATTGTACCTCCAAATTATGCCTCTAAATCCAAACTAGTTGAGGGCGATATCATGAAACTTACGATTCAACCCAATGGTAGTTTTCTATACAAACAAATCGGCCCCATTGAACGCCAACGCGCAATGGGAGTTTTAACCAAAGATGAAATAACCGCTGATTGGAAAGTTATAGCCGAAGGCAAAAAATACAATATTCTTACAGCTTCAGTTACATATTTCAAAGGCAATAACGGAGATGATGTGGTCATTCTTATCCCCAAAGCCGCTCCTTCCAAATGGGCTGCCCTTGAAAATGTAATTCATAGAGTTTAAATCATTCAAAGTTAAAATAACAAATCCATCAAGAGCGTTTTAAATTGCTCTTGATTTTTTATCCTAATTTTTTCTGCAATATTTTTAAATATAATGATAAATTTATAAAAGTTGCTAATGCTATAAGTTTATATTTGACCAGTCCCTTCCTAATGAGTATTCTTTTGGCGTATATATGAGCAATCTAAGCAGAGCTTATCGTCCAAAACTATTCAGTGATACAAGTGGACAGCAAAAAGTAGTCGAAACGCTTCGGCGCGAAGTTGAGCAAAATAAATTAGGGCACGCCTATTTGTTTTCTGGACCGCGCGGAGTCGGTAAAACCACGGTAGCTCGTATTTTTGCAAAAGCGGTAAATTGCAAAGATCCACAAAAAGGAGAGCCTTGCTTAAAATGTTCTTCATGTTTACGCATAGCGCAAAATCAAGCCATTGATCTTATAGAAATGGATGCCGCTTCGCATCGCGGTGTCAATGAAATTCAAGAAGCTGTTATTGATCACATTAAATATGTTCCCGCAATTTTAAAATACAAAGTTTATATTTTAGATGAAGCTCACATGCTTACCGACCATGCTTGGAATGCTCTGTTAAAAACAGTGGAAGAGCCCCCAGAATATGCTATTTTTATTTTTGCCACCACCGAACGTCACAAGGTTCCAGCAACTATCATATCTCGCTGTCAACGTTTCGAATTTGGGCGAATCGATTCTAAAGATATCGTTTATCGCTTAAAAAAAATAGCTGAATCCGAAAAAGTTACTATTGATGATGATGTTTTATTTACAATATCCTCAAAAACAGAGGGATGTTTACGCGATGCTGAAAATCTTTTGGGTCAATTAATGAGTTTGGGCGAAAGTAAAATTAATTCCGAAATTGCGTCCATTATCATTCCGCCTTCGCAAAAACCTATTGCAGCCGAACTATTAAACCTTGCTCTAAATAGCAAAATCAGTGAGTTATTAAAATTAATCGGTTCTTTAGAACAAGAAGGAATTTCATTTACACCTTTATTTGATGATCTTATTGCTTCATTACGAGACATCTTACTTGCCAAACATGTTCCTCATCATGCGGAGATGTTAAATCTGGCAGGCGAAACCGAAAAGCTATTGGTAAATCTCACAACTTGCGCCAATGACTCTCTTCTTGTGCAAGCGTCTCACATACTAATTGAACGTAGACGTGAAGCTAAACATGGTATTGACCCGCGTTTCGCTTTAGAACTAGGTTTAGTAGCCATTGCTACTCAATCATCACGACTACCAATCAGCCAACAAGAAACAAACATGCCTCCGCCATCAGTTGGCGTGGAAATTAATTCAAACAATTCTCTGTCTACCATCAAATCAACCAGTGATCATTCTCAATCTAATCAAAAACCCACAAATCCTCCAGTAGATATTGATTTAGGAAGCAATAATCTCGAAAATACAAATTTTAATCAACAAAAACAAAATAATTCGCTAGAAAAATCAGAAATCTCTAATCAAACAAACAATAAATTGCAAATTCATGACATTCAACGTATCTGGCATAAATTTTTACAAGAGTTTGAAGACAGTAAATCTCTTCTTTTTATCCTTAAACCTTGTCGTGTCATTGGCGTGGAAGAGGATTGTGTTTTGTTGGAATTAAAATTTGCTTATCATAAAAAAAATATTGAAAATGTTCGCAATAAACAATTAATCGAAAATGCCTTACGTAAACATTTGAATGTAAACAATATTACCATCAAAGGGGTTATTTCCGAACAAAACAATACTAGTCAATCAACAAAAACCGTAAAAGATGCGGTTAACTCCATTATTGACGCCTTTGGAGGTGAAATAATCAATTAATTTGATTTTCTTTGGTTATTGACTAAATCCGCTAAAATTCATATTATGAACACACCTCATGCGTTTATAATAAGTTTATTTACAATCCGGGGTCGTCTAATGGTAGGACTACAGACTCTGAATCTGTCTATCGGGGTTCGAATCCCTGCCCCGGAACCAAATTGTATGTTCAGCGTTTGTTGCCTCGGCGCTCCGCGCCTCGGCAGGCAGATTGTATAGTATTTGCCAAGATTTTTTCGGTTCAATCGCCACCTTTTGCGAAAGCAAAAAGCGGTTCGAGCCAATCCTTTTGAGAAAATCCCGTCCCGCGACGGGATTTTCTTGCAAAGCGATAATTTTGGCTTGTTGAGCCGCTAAAATGAATTGTCTTGCCGGTTCGAGCCAATGATTGCCGTTTCGCTCAAAATCTTTCAATTTTTGGGCAAGCTCGCTTTTTTCGTTGATGATTTTTTCTTTTTTAGTGATGTATTCCTCGCGCGAAATTGTGCCGTCCAAATGCGCGTCTAAAAGAAGGTCAAGCTTTCCTTCAAGCTCTTTTATTTTATCTTTGAGATTTTGAGCGAAAACGGCTCCGCTTTGGGCGGCTTCCGCTTCTTCCTTGTTTAGTTCGGTGAGCATCCACTCCGCCCAAGCGGAAGACAAAGAAACTTTTTGAAGCTCGTTTGCGACTTCCTCCGCCAAAACTTCCTCGCGAATATATTTTTGCGAACATTTTTTGTCTCGTTTTTTGGTGCAACGATAATAGTTGTGTCCTTTTTGCGTTTCGGAAGTTATGGCGCAACCGCATTCCCCGCAAACGAGCATATTTCTAAACGGATATTCTTTTTGGCTCGGCTTTTTCGGTCGCGAACGATCCGCCATCACTTTTTGGCACGCTTCAAAAAGTTTCTTTGAAATCATTGGCTCATGCTTTCCGTCATACAGTTCGCCGTTGTATTTAAAAACTCCGTAGTAAAATGAATTGGAAAGTATGCTTTGGATATTGGAGACGGAAAGCATATTTTTCTTTCGGCTCAACAAGCCGGCGGAAGTTATCAACTTCCGCAAATCTTTCAGAGAATAATTGCCGGTTGCGTACAATTCAAAAAGTTTGCGAACGAGGCGAAATCTTTCGGGGTCTTTGACGAGCGTGTGTGTTCGCAAATCGTTCAAGTAGCCAAGCGGGGCATAGCCGGGCAATTCGCCTCGGCGCAATTTTTGACGCAACCCTCTTTTGGTATTCTCTGAAAGATTATCAACAAAGTATTTTGATTGCCCAAAAGCGATATTCAACATGAATTTGCCTTGCGGGGTCGGCTCAAACCAAAATGTCGGGGATTTTAGCGATTTTATTTTTCCGGTATCAATCAAAAAAATTATCCGCCCGCCGTCAATGCTGTTTCTTGCCAATCTGTCGGGGTGCCACGCTAAAATCCCCTCAGCCTCGCCGTTTTCCATTCGTTTGAGCATATCGTTAAAAATCGGTCTGCCCGGCTCTTTGGCGGTTTGTGATTCGCGAAAAGTAGCGGCGATCGGCAAATTTTCCCGCAAGGCAAATTCTTTAAGTTCCGTTTCTTGCGCTTCCAGCGACAAAACTTGTCTGTCGTCCTCGTCGGTTGATTTTCTAATGTATAAAAAGTATTTCATATTGCTTTTGGGCTATTAAAAATTATCGCTTTGCTTTCCGCCTTCGGCGGAATAAAAGGATTGGCTCGCAAACTTTCGTTTGCCTGTTGCCTTGCAACAGCGAACCGCTTTTTGCTTTCGCAAAAGGTGGCGATTGAACCGAAAAAATCTTGGCAAATACTATACAATCTGCCTGCTGAGGCGCGAAGCGCCGAGGCAACAAACGCTGAACATACAATTTGGCTCCACACCCTGAACGAAATCCGAACTTTTTTTCGCGAAAATCCGGACGCTGAATTTTGAAAAAGATTTGCGCTCGGGCGGGCAAAAAGGAAGGGGGTTGGGGGGAAGGAATTTTTGCCCGCCCTCGCTTTTCCGCCGCCGCCGAATTTCGTACCAGCGAAGCTGGTGCGCCGCC
>CAZLVV010000003.1:27332-52922 GCA_964563385.1 uncultured Gammaproteobacteria bacterium | reverse complement strand
AATCGCGATAGTCAGTTAAAAAGAGTCACCCTTGAAGGTTAACTGTACAGAGTAATGGGCAGATTTTTTTAACTAAAATAAGCCAAAAATTTTTGGCTATATTTAGCTTAATTTACAAAATATTAATTAAATTTAGTAAAAAAGAAAAACCAACCGAGCAGTTGGTTGAGTTTTTTTATCCGATTTTTTCTTTTTTTTGATTTGGTTTTTTTTGTTGCGTATCAACCAGAGTCATTAAAATTTTACCTAATAATCTATTTCTTTCCTGTAAAGTGGCTTTTTGCCACCAAATATTCGCCGATTGACCAGAAACTTTTTGCACTGTTTGTAGTGCTATATTCTGTTCAGCTCGACTAAGTTTTTTCCAAGCCTCGCTTTGCCGATTAGCCTCTAGTTTGGCATCCTTAACGGCTTCAAACGCACATGACAAAAGTCTGATCCTTGTATTATTATCAGCTTTAGCCAATATCTTTGCTACATTGTCGCCATTTAGCAATTTAGCAATAGCTTCATGGCCAATTTCTCTTTCGTCTACGTTACAATCTTGCCACCATTTATTCAATTTTTGCAGTTTTGATTCTTTGATAGCAGTTAAATTTGCATTAATTCGCAAGATTTCATTAACGTAAACGTTTTGCACTTCCTCAAAATAATATCTGAAGCGAATAAGCAATTGTTCATTCGTTGTTTCGCTAAATAGTTCTTCAATCATAGTCTTCGCTTCATGCAATCTGTGAGGTGGTTGTTGTGATTCCGGATTATCTGGAAGCATTGTCACAATCATTTCTCGTGTATGGTTCGTAATTTTTTCCTTCTTGATGCTGATATTAATCGCGTGCAAGGTCTCATTTATATCATGTACTCCTTCTTGAAGATCTTTTAATCTGCGGATCAAATTTTGTTCTTTGTCCGGCATGGTTCCTCCTTGGTAAATATAAAGGTACAAAAATCCTCATAAATTGAGGATAGTTACATAAACAAAATTTAGTCAGTTTGTCAAGGTGCGATTAAGGTCAAAAATTATCTAAAATAAGAAAAAAATAAGTAAATTACATTAGCCACCTTAGCCAAAGGCAAATCCATCCACAAAAAACTTGACAATCTTGCGTATAAATGAGATACTCGCGCGAGTAAACAAAAATTTGACAGAATCAAAAATTTGCTTTTCTTTTGCAGAAAAATCAATCAAAATTTTTTCCCTTCCAATGTTAATAATTTCTGTCTAACAATCAACCGTCCTCCAAACCGAAAGTTTCGGGGGTTTTTATTTCTTACTTACAAACTTTTTTCGAATTCTTGCCGTAGCCAGAGCTCACCGCCTGTTTGGTCTCATGTTCCGGTCCGGCTGGATTTCGTAGAATGATTAAAAACACCACACATGAGAAAAATGGTCTTTAGGCGTCAAGAGGTTAAAAACCGCGAGCGCCACTATTTTACGACATCGCGAGATGCCATGGCTTTGCCAGATTTAATTGAAGTTCAAAAGCAGAGTTACCGCTGGTTTATCGAAACTGGCATTAAAGATCTTTTTCACGAGATCTCTCCTATTCGCGATTTTATCGGTCGTGATTTGGAACTTTCTTTTATTGATTATTTTTTGGATGAGCCCAAGTTTGATGAAAAAACATCAAAAAACAAAAGCATCACTTATGAGGCTCCGCTTCGCGTTAAAACTCGTTTAGTTAACAAACGTACCAATGAGACAAAAGAACAAGAAATTTATTTAGGAGACCTTCCGGTCATGACCGATAGAGGAACATTTGTTATCAATGGCATTGAACGCGTTGTCATCTCCCAGTTGGTTCGTTCCGCCGGCGCATTTTTTACAGCCGAAAGTACACGTGGTCGTCGTTATTATGGTGCCAAAGTGATTCCTGATCGTGGCGCTTGGCTTGAATTTGAAACCGATGCTAATCATGTCATTTGGGTTAAAATAGATCGTAAACGCAAAGTTGCCGCCACATCTTTACTACGCACTTTTGGCTTGTTTGATGACGCGGAAATTATCCAAGCTTTTGCTGACGTCGACATTCATCCTCTAAATAAATACATTGAAGCCACTTTAGCCAAAGATGTCGCTAAAACTGAAGATGAAGGTTATATTGAGGTTTATAAACGTATACGTCCCGGAGATTTGGCGACTGCCGACAATGCCAAATCTTTGATTCATTCCATGTTTTTCAAATTTGAACGTTATGATTTGGGGCCAGTCGGCCGATATAAATTCAATCAACGTTTTGGCATGCCTTGGGATCATGAAATGGTTTTTGATGAGGCAAATCGTATTCTATCTAAAGAAGATCTTATAGCTATCTTAAAAGAAATTATCCGTCTCAATAACACTCAAGAAGAGCCTGATGATGTTGATCATTTGGGCAACCGTCGTGTTCGCGCTATTGGTGAGCTTATTAAGGGTCGTTTTCGCATCGGTTTGGCGCGCATGGAGCGCATTATCAAAGATAGAATGAGTACGCAGGATATTACACTGCTAACTCCTGGTAGATTAATTAACGCTCGTCCGGTTATCGCAGCCGTGCGCGAGTTTTTTATGTCTTCGCAATCGTCGCAATTCATGGATCAGACAAATCTACTTTCCGAACTAGAGCATAAGCGTCGTTTATCAGCTACCGGTCCCGGAGGTCTTACGCGCGAACGCGCCGGTTTCGAAGTTCGCGACGTGCATCGTACTCATTATGGACGTATTTGCCCAATTCAATCTCCCGAAGGTCCAAGTATCGGTCTCGTTGGCCACATGTCCAGTTATTCGCGTATCAATGAATATGGTTTTATAGAAACTCCCTATCGTAAAGTAAAAAATTGGGCAGATAATGATGGCAAGGATGGTATTGGTTATATTTTACGTACTGATATCAATGATGGTTCTGGTAAATCGGTTGCCAAAGCCGGTCAAGAAATTACTAAAGAACTCGCCAAGAAGCTTAGCGATTTGCCTTTGGCAAAAATTCCTTTGGTACCCAAGGTTACCGGCGAAATAGTTTACCTCAATGCTTTTACCGAAGAACGTGGCACAACGGCGCCGGCGACAACTCCTATCGACAAACATGGTAACTTTTTGGTTGAACGCACTCCGGCTCGCAAAAACGGTGAACCAACCGTAGTTGATGTTCATGAAATAGATTATTTAGACGTTTCTTCCAAACAAATTTTATCAATTTCAACTTCACTTATTCCTTTCGTTGAGCACGATGATGGTCAGCGTGCTTTAATGGGATCTAATATGCAACGCCAAGCCGTGCCTTGTATTAAACCAGATGCTCCAATTATTGGAACAGGTGTCGAGCGTCGTGCTGCTGTTGATTCTGGTCATGTAATTTTGGCCCCAGAAGATGGCGAAATCACATCGCTTGCTGCCAATCATGTTGAGATTACATCCGAACGAGGCGAAGTCCATCGTTATGAGCTTATAAAATTCCAACGATCTAATCAATCAACTTGTCTGAATCAGCGCGTTCGCGTTAATAAAGGACAAAAAGTATATGCCGGTGAAGTATTGGTTGATGGATCTTCTTGTCAAAACGGCGAATTAGCTTTGGGTCAAAATCTTCTTTGCGCTTACCTTTGTTGGGATGGTTATAACTTTGAAGACGCTATCATTCTTTCCGAACGCTTGGTTCATCAAGATCGCTTTACCTCGGTTCACATCGAACATTTTTTCATAGATGTTCGCGATACTAAGCTTGGTCCCGAAGTTGTTACAAATGATATACCCAATGTTTCCGAAGAAAAATTAAAAAATTTAGATGAAAACGGTGTTATTCGCATCGGAGCCGAAGTTAAATCCGGAGATATTTTAGTTGGTAAAATTACACCAAAAGGTGAAACCGATCTTTCAGCCGAAGAAAAATTATTGCGCGCGATTTTTGGTGAAAAGGCTCGCGATGTGCGCGATACTTCTCTTTATCTTCAACATGGAGCTCGCGGTAAAATCGTGGGTATAACCATTTTTACACGAGAAAACGGCGACAAACTGCAACCAGGTGTTTTAAAACGTATTGTTGTAGCTGTTGCTGATTTGCGTAAGATCCAAGTCGGAGACAAATTGGCTGGTCGCCATGGTAATAAAGGCGTTATTTCGCGTATCGTTCCTATAGAAGACATGCCTTTCTTAGAGGATGGTACACCGGTTGATATTATCCTTTCTCCGCTGGGTGTTGTTTCTCGTTTGAATCTAGGACAAATTTTAGAAACTCATATGGGATTGGCCGCAAATTCTCAAGGTTTCAATGTCGCTACTCCGGTTTTTGACGGCATGTCTGAAGAAACAGTTTTAAATGAATTAGAAAAAGCTGGCTATCCACGTGACGGAAAAATAAAACTATTCGATGGACGTACTGGCACCACTTATGAACATAATCCAACTGTTGGTTACAATTATATTCTCAAATTGGTTCACATGGTCGAGGATAAAATTCATCAACGTTCCATTGGTCCATATTCTCTTATTACTCAACAGCCATTGGGAGGCAAGGCTCAATCTGGTGGTCAACGTTTCGGAGAAATGGAAGTTTGGTCACTCGAAGCTTATGGCGCGGCTCACACTTTGCAAGAGGTCCTCACCATCAAATCCGATGATGTCGTCGGTCGTTCAAAGGCTTATGAAGCCATTATTAAGGGTGAATCCATTTCCAAAGTTAATGTGCCAGAGTCATTTAATGTGCTTATGCGTGAGTTAAAGGGTTTGTGTCTTGAAGTTGAATTGTTAAAAAACGGCCAACGTTTGCAAGAGTCCAAGCCGGCTGTTAAACAAGCGGCTCAAGCCACGGAAGAATTCACGTGGGAATCTAACACTGAAGATACTTTTAAAGCTTAATCCTCGCTTATGTCATTTTTTCAAACAGAGAACGTCAAAACAACTGACTTCAACGGCATTCGTCTGAAGCTTGCCTCGCCCGAAGTAATCCGTGGCTGGTCGTACGGCGAGGTTACCAAGCCCGAGACTATCAATTATCGCACGCAAAAACCTGAAAAAAGTGGTTTATTTGCTGAAGAAATTTTTGGCCCATCAAAAGATTGGGAATGTTATTGTGGTAAATACAAAAAGATTCGCTATAAAGGAATAATTTGTGATAAATGTGGAGTTGAAGTAACTCATTCTTTAGTTCGTCGCGAGCGCATGGGACATATCGAGCTTGCAACTCCGGTAACCCATATTTGGTTCTTGCGCGGGGTACCTTCGCGCATCGGAACTGTCTTAGACTTGTCCGTAATGTCTCTCGAAAAAATTATTTATTTTGCTTCTTTTATTGTCACAAATGTTGATGAAGAGTTGCGCGAACAGGTTATCGAACAATTACGCACCGAATACAAGGGCAAATATAAACAAATCGAATCCGAATATGAACGTAACATTGCTCGCATAAATGAAAAATCAGATCTAACTCCGGATGATAAAACCAAAGAGCTGGATCGCGCGCACGGCGACAAAGAACGCAAACTGAAAGAGTTGGAAGAAGATTTTAATGAAGCCGAACGAGAATTGAAAACTTTACAACCTCTTAAAATTCTCTCAGAAAATGAATATCACGAGTACGCTCTTAAATTCGGTCATATTTTTGAAGCCAAGATTGGAGCTGAGGCTATCGATGAGCTTCTGAAAAAAATTGACGTTGAAGCCACAATAAAAATTTTGGAAACTGAACTCGAAAAAGCAGGAGGAGCAAAATACGAGCATATTATTCGCCGTCTCAAACTTCTGAAATCATTTTCCAATCAAGGCATTGAACCCCATTGGATGGTTCTTAAAGTCGTGCCTGTTACCCCTCCGGACATGAGACCCATGGTCGCCTTAGACGGAGGTCGTTTTGCCACCTCGGATTTAAATGATCTTTATCGTCGTGTTATTAACCGCAATAATCGCTTAAAGCGTTTGGTTGAACTTCATGCTCCCGAAGTCATTACACGTAATGAAAAACGCATGTTGCAAGAGGCGGTTGATGCGCTTATTGATAACAGTGCTCGCCATTCCAAAACAGTTTTGGCTTCAACAGGCAAAAAACGCCAGCTCAAATCTTTGGCTGACGGTTTAAAAGGCAAACAAGGACGTTTTCGCCAAAATCTTCTTGGTAAGCGCGTTGATTATTCTGGTCGTTCCGTTATCGTTGTTGGCCCCAAACTCAAAATGCATCAATGCGGTTTGCCAAAAACCATGGCTCTTGAATTGTTCAGGCCGTTTATAATCTCTGAACTGATCAAACAAGAAATTGTGCACAACATAAGAAGCGCTAATCGTTTTATAGAGGGTGATAATCCGGAAGTGTGGGATATTTTAGAGAATATAGCCAAAGATGCGGTAGTCCTGCTTAATCGCGCTCCAACCTTGCACCGTCTTGGCATCCAAGGTTTCCAGCCTGTTCTTATTGAAGGAAAAGCCATCCAGATTCATCCTCTAGTTTGTTCCGCTTTTAATGCTGATTTTGACGGCGATCAAATGGCTGTTCATGTTCCGCTAACCGAAGAGGCTCGCGCTGAGGCTCGTGACATCATGCTATCAACTAAAAATTTACTCAAGCCAGCAACAGGCACTCCGGTTACCACGCCGACTCAAGATATAGTTTGGGGTGTTTATTACATGACTTCCATGATAGAACCGGCTAACGGAAAGGTACAAAGCTTCGCATCAGCAGATCATGCTGTTTACGCTTACCAAGCCGGTCTCCTATCCATCAGAGAAAAAATAAAGGTACGTTTACACTCG
This sequence comes from uncultured Gammaproteobacteria bacterium, assembly GCA_964563385.1. GTDB lineage: Bacteria > Patescibacteriota > Patescibacteriia > 2-12-FULL-60-25 > 2-12-FULL-60-25 > MWCR01. The sequence continues at coordinate 46,207 of CAZLVV010000003.1, read as the reverse complement.
GGTGAAGATCTTATTGAAACCACCGTTGGTCGCATTATTTTTAATCGCCATTTGCCAAAAGGGACACCGTTTGTGAATGATTTAGTTGGTAAAAAACAACTTGCCGAAATAACACAAACCGCCATCGAAATCATCGGGTTTGAAGAAGCTGCTGTGCTCTTGGATAATATAAAGGCCATGGGTTACGAACACATTACCAAGTCAGGCTTCTCTTATGGTATTGGCGACTTGCCCAAAATCGCTGAAAAAGATTCTTTAATGGAGGAAGCAGCTGAGCGTGTTAAGGTTATTGAAGAACAATATAAAGATGGTTTATTGACTAAGCGTGAACGTTTCACACAAATCATTAAAGTTTGGTCTGATATCCAAGATAGAATCAAAAATTTATCTAAAGCATCCTTAGACAAAGAGGGTTCAGTGGCCGCCATGATTGATTCAGGAGCTCGCGGTTCCATTGTTCAGCTTATGCAAGTTGTTGGCATGAAAGGTTTGGTGACCAACCCTTCTGGAGGTATTATCGAACTTCCCATTAAATCATCTTTGCGCCAAGGTTTGGATGTGTTGGAATATTTTATCTCATCACACGGAACTAGGAAGGGTTTAACAGATACGGCTTTGAAAACAGCCAATGCAGGGCACCTTACTCGTCGTTTAGTTGATGTTGCTCAAGATGTCATAATCACTTCCGAAGACTGTGAAGATCAAAATGGTTCAATATTAACCCATGAAGAATGCGAAGAAATTGGTGAAAGTTTGCTAACTCGCATTTTGGGGCGTTACACAATCAAAGAAATTAAGCATCCGGATACCAAAAAAGTTATAGTGTCCAAAAATTCTCTCATTACCGAAGAACATATTTTGGCTCTTAAAGATTCTGAAAAGCCTTTGTCCGAAGCGCATGTTCGTTCGGTTATGACTTGTCGCAATGCCCGCGGTTTATGCGCCAAGTGTTACGGATATGATTTGGCTTATAATAAGCGAGTCAATCTAGGATCTGCGGTTGGAGTTGTTGCCGCTCAGTCAATCGGTGAGCCCGGCACTCAGCTTACAATGCGTACCTTTCACACCGGAGGTGTTGCAACCGGAGTAGATATTACTCAAGGTTTACCTCGTGTTGAAGAGTTGTTTGAAGCTCGTATTCCCAAGCATAAGGCCGTCATGGCTGAGGTTGCAGGTAAAGTTCAAATTATTGAACCAGAGGCTCACGAAATTCAAGTCATTGGTGGACAACGGATCGTTGATCAATCTCGAACTGGCAAAATAATTCGCATCCTCTCTAATGAAGTTCGTGAAGATGCTTACGTCATAATGCAAAAAGATGATGTTAAAGTTAAAGATGGAGCCAAGGTTGATCAGGGACAGGTTATAATTGTTCGCAAAGACGCTACCGAAATATTGGCAGAGCATGGAGGTACTGTAAAACTTGAAAAACGCAAACTTGTTATTGTTTGGGATGGTCAGGCGATTTATGAATATCAAGCGCCCGTGGGCTTTAAAATTTTGGTTAAAGATGGTGATGAAGTCAGCGCCGGAGACGAGCTCACCGAAGGGCATTTGGATTTGCAATTATTATACAAAACCAAAGGGCGTTCAGCGGTTATGAATTATTTGTTGCGTGAAATTCTTTCTATTTACGCGACTCAAGGTCAACGCATCAATTCTAAGCACATTGAGCTCATGATTCGACAAATGTTCTCGCGCGCCTATGTTCGTGATTCCGGTGATACGGATCTTTTGCCAGGTGAAATTGTGGAACGCGCTCGCGCTACAAATATTAATCGCAAAGTTGAAGAACGTGGCGGTAAAGGAGCTGAGCTCGAAGAATTATTCATGGGTATTACTAAGGTTGCGCTTACTACTGAATCATTTCTTTCATCAGCATCCTTCCAAGAAACAGCGCGTGTGCTTATTCATGCCGCCATTACAGGTAAAGTTGATCTTCTTGAAGGCTTAAAAGAAAATGTCATTATTGGTCGCTTGATTCCGGCAGGTACCGGCTTTGCTTATCATCATCCCGAGCTTTTTCCTGATCAGATTGAGGGATATTACAGTAATGAATTACACGACGAAGCCGAATATGATCCTGAGGCAGTTGATAATATAAAACCCGAAGCATTAGATTCGGAAACAACAGAAAAAGTCGAATAATCATAATAATCTCATATAGCATTATTCGCATACAAAAAACACTCGTAGAGGTGTTTTTTGTTTATCTCACCTTGTCAATTTAGCCTCTTATGCATTAAACTAGCAACAATAATATGTAATCTTTCAACAAATAGTTCTAATCAGCAGTTGTAACTAATAGTCGTAATTCATATGTCAGGTCACTCAAAGTGGTCAAATATTAAACATAAAAAAGGCGCAGCTGATGCTAAACGTGCTGCCAATTTTACCAAACTTGCTCGCGAAATCGAGGTTGCCGCGCGTGAAAAGGGCGGAGATCCGGATATGAATTTTAAGTTACGTTTGGCTATTGATCGAGCTCGTGCCTCCAATATGCCTAAAGATAATATTGATCGCGCGGTTGCGCGCGGAGCTGGGAGTGATGATGTCTCTAACATGGAGGAATTGGTTTACGAGGCTTATGTTCCCGGTGGTGTAGCGCTCATTATCGAAGCTATTACCGATAATCGCAATCGCGCCGGAAGTGAAATAAAGCTTGTTTTAAGTAAAAATGGCGCAACTTTGGCTAATCAAGGAGCTGTAACTTATCTATTCGATCAAAAAGGAGTTTTACGCATCGAATTAATACCAAAAAATAGACGCGATGAAGTTGAATTAGAGCTTATCGATGTGGGAGCTGAAGATATTTTACATGAGCAAGAATTTAGTGTAATTATTGCTCCTCCTGCCAAACTTTCAAATCTAAATGAAGCTGTAATAAAATCCGGCTTAAGAGTTTTTTTCGCAGGTTTGGAATGGGTCCCTAAAAATACAATTGCAATCAATGATGAATCTAGCGCCAAGCTTCGCGAGTTAATCGAAAAATTAGATGATTTAGATGATGTAAATAATGTCTTTACTAATGCAGAATAAAAAAAATTTTAAATCGCTTAAACCAATCTCTTCTTCCAGCGTTAAAATTTCATCCACTTCTAAAATAATCCGAGTCATTGGAGTGGACCCAGGATTTGGTCGAACAGGATTAGGAGTGGTTGATTTTCATGGATCAAAGCCCATGCATATTTGGCATTCCTGCATAGATACTCCGGCGGATATTCCTTTTACCGAGCGATTACAAATAGTGCGCAACGATACTGTCGAGGCATTGCGTCGTTTTTCTCCTCATGTCGCGACTGTGGAAAAACTATTTTTTCAAAGTAATATTAAAACCGCTATCAATGTTGGTATGGCCCGCGGTGTGATTTTACTTGCATTGGCTGACGCTGGATTAATAAATGTGGAATTAAATCCCAATAATATTAAACAAGCTGTAGCCGGCCACGGTTCGGCTGATAAAAAACAAATTCAAGTCATGGTTCAACGTTTGTTGGATCTTAAATCAATACCCAAGCCCGATGATGCGGCAGATGCGCTGGCTATAGCTATTGCTGGGGGTTATTGGTACATAACTCAAAGCAAAATCCATCACAATAAATCTTAGTAAAAAGATTAAAAAAACCTCTTTTATCAGGCTTGCCGAAACCATGTCTCCATGATAGTATTTTATGGTTAGAATAGGTAAAAACTATGCAAATTTTTTGGCAAGGATATTCATCTGTACGCATCGAAACCAAACAAGGCGAAGAGTCTTGCATGATAATGACCGACCCATATCAAAATGAGGCGTCAATGCGTTTATCAAGAACCGCAGAACCTGATTTGCTTTTGCTTTCCAACCAGGATATTAATCGTTTCAATGTTGATGGAGTGGCTGGAAAGCCTTTTATAATCAGCGAACCAGGAGAGTACGAAGTTCGTGGAGTTTTTGTTTATGGCATTCAAGATCCGTCTATTGATTCTGGTAAAAAAAGACAGTTAATTTATCGTATCGAGGCCGAAGATATGGTCATTGCTTTTTTGGGCGGTTTAAATCGCCAGCTTACTGATCACGAAATTGAACGTTTGGGCAATATTGATATTCTAATTCTTCCTGTTGGAGGAGGCGAAGCGCTTGAAGCCAAATCTGCTTCCAAAATTATATCGCAAATTGAACCTCGTATTGTGGCCCCAATCAATTATCATGTAAATGGCATTAAAACAAAATTAGATACTGTTGATCAGTTTTGCAACGCGCTCGGAATCTGCAAACGCGAAAATATAACAAAATTAAAAATTTCCAGTAAGGATCTCCCCGCCGAAGATCTCCTCGTCACGGTAATTGAGCGCACCTGATAAATCTGGTCCTCTACAATTTTTTTCATTTGCACTTTATTACTAAGTTATAATGTAAATATTATAACTATCATGCTTATGCCCCGTAAAAAAAATGATTTTCAAAATAATGAGCCCGCGGTCATTCCCAAAAGAACTCGCAAAATTGCCCCTGTTAGAGAAAAAACAACCTCTCCTTCTTCACTTGAGCGTCCGCGTCTTATGTCAGATTCCGAAAAACGTCAATTAATTTTGGCGCATGCCGCCAATCGTCGTCCAGTGGATGCCGTACAAAGATTTTCGTTATGGACAGGTGTAATAATTTGTGTTCTAGCAATAGGAGTGGGCTGGATTTATACCATGCGTCAAACCATTATTGGCGCACTTGAAACAGATGCGGCAACTCCAATTGAAAATCAAGATATTAATTATGAAAAATTGCGCGAATCCGTGCATGGTAGTATAAATGCAATCGTTAATAAAATTGATGTGTTGCAAGAAAAAGAAATCCAAGAATTGCAACGTCAGGCTATCATAGTCAAATCACTAAATGCTACGGCTGAAAATATTGCCTCCGACACAGATATGGTTACTCTCCCATCTGGTTCCCCGGATATTTTTCGCCCAGAAGAACCTACTTCACAAACCGATATCAATAATAAATTCCAATTTCCCCAAGGAGTAAAAATAGAGACAAGTAATTAATTTTATTCAGTATGGCTGAACAAGAATCAAACAACCAAAACATTATTGGCAATATTGTGCCTCAATCGCTTTCCGAAGAAATGCGAACTTGTTATTTGGATTACGCGATGTCCGTTATTATTACTCGCGCCTTGCCGGATGTTCGCGATGGCATGAAGCCTGTTCATCGTCGTATCCTTTATGCTATGTGGCAGGAGGGTTTGCGCGCCAATGCCAAATTCCGCAAATCGGCCACCGTGGTAGGTCGCGTACTCGGAGATTTTCATCCGCACGGTGATTCGGCGGTTTATGGTTCCATGGTTCGCATGGCGCAGGATTTTTCCATGCGTTACATGTTAGTAAAAGGTCAAGGAAACTTTGGATCAATCGATGGTGATGGCGCTGCCGCTTATAGATACACCGAGGCCAAACTTTCTGCCATTGCTGAAGAACTTTTATTTGATATCGAAAAGCAAACCGTTGACTTTACTCCTAATTTTGACGGCTCAAAAAAAGAACCAACCGTTTTACCCGCTAAACTTCCCAATCTTTTGTTAAATGGAACTTTGGGAATTGCTGTTGGCATGGCAACAAATATTCCGCCTCATAATTTAAGCGAGCTTTGCGATGCAATTAAGGCCATAATAGACAATCCAGAAATTGATATTGATGATTTGATTAAATTTATTCCGGGCCCAGACTTTCCGACCGGTGGAATTATCTATGATAAAACAGCAATTAAACAAGCCTATGCAACTGGTAAAGGTGGGATTGTTATGCGCGCAACCACCGAAATTCAAGAAGAAAAAGCCGGTCAATTCCGTATCATAGTCACCGAAATACCTTATTCGGTCAACAAAGCAACTTTGCTTGAAAAAATCGCGACTCTGGTACAAGAAAAAAAGATCGAAGGTATTCGCGGATTAAGTGATGAATCTAATAAAGAAGGAATTCGTATCGTTATAGATCTTAAAAAAGACACTTATCCTAAAAAGATCTTGAACCAGCTTTTCAAAATGACATCTCTACAAGAAACTTTTCATGTCAATATGTTGGCTTTGGTTGAAGGTGGAAAGCAACCTCGTATTTTGACTCTTAAAGATATTCTTGTTGAATACATCAATCATCGCAAAGAGGTGGTGCGTCGCCGTACCGAATTTGATTTAGCCAAGGCTAAAGATCGCGCGCATATTTTGGAAGGTTTACGCATCGCTTTGCTTAAAATCAACGAAGTAATTGAAACAATTAAAAAATCTAAAGATAAAGATGAGGCTCGTGGAAATCTTATTAAAAAATTTAAGCTTTCTGAAACTCAATCCACAGCCATTCTTGAAATGCGTTTGCAACAGTTAGCTAATTTGGAACGACTTAAAGTAGAGCAAGAATACAAAGAAAAGATGGAGCTTATTAAAGAATTAGAATCGATTTTAAAGTCGGTACAAAAGATGATGGGTATTATTAAAGATGAAGTTTTAGATTTGAAAGAACGCTTCGGGGATAATCGTCGAACCAAAGTTATACCTCATCCGGTTGGAGATTTTTCCATGGCTGATTTGGTCCCAGATGAAACAACCGTTGTTATGCTTACTCGCGACGGCTACATAAAACGTTTACCTCCCGATACTTTTCGTACGCAAGGGCGAGGAGGTAAAGGCGTAACCGGACTTAGCACCAAAGAACAAGACGAAGTCTTCCAGTTATTTTCAACTCGCACTCACAATGATATTTTATTTTTCACTTCACGCGGTCGTGTTTTTCAGCTCAAAGCTTATGAAGTTCCTCAAGGATCACGTACATCCAAAGGCCAGGCGATTGTCAATTTCTTACAATTAGCCCCCGGAGAAAGAGTCGCTACCGCTTTACCCATGACAGATGTTGAAGGCATGAAGTTTTTTATGATGGTTACCAGTTTGGGAACAATTAAAAAAGTGGCTCTTGAAGATTTTTCTAATGTGCGTCGTAGTGGATTGATTGCTATAAATTTGCGAGAAGGCGATGATTTGGAATGGGTTAAGTCCACAACAGGCAAAGATGAAGTTTCGATTGTAACTCAAAATGGTCAGTCCATACGTTTTCATGAAGATGATGTGCGTCCCATGGGTCGTTCCGCCTCCGGAGTTCGTGGAATCAAGCTCAAAAAAGATGATTTGGTTGTCGGTATGGATATCATCAATCCCGAAATGGCCAAAAAAGGTAAATTCACATTATTTACTTTGTCCAAAGGAGGTATGGGAAAGCAATCCAATATCACCGAGTTCAAGGTTCAAAATCGTGGTGGTTCCGGGGTTCGAGCCATGAGGGTAACCGCTAAAACTGGTTTGGTAGTCGCCGCCTTCGTAGCGCTTGCCGATGATTCTCGCGACCTCATGATGATTAGTAAAAACGGCATAGTGATTCGTCAGGCTTATACCAATGTCCCTCTCTTGGGTCGTGATACACAAGGCGTTCGCCTCATGCGCTTCAAAGAAGAAGGAGACTCCGTTTCTTCTGTTACATTTGTGGATGATACCGAAGAAGCGAAAATGGATTAGTTGTAATTCTAACAGCAAAAAATTCCTCAAAGCATACTTTGAGGAATTTTTATTTGCATTCTCAAGTTTTTATTATGCGCTTTATCTTTCCTTCTTCATTCCTTCTTTTATCTGTTCTTATCTTCCCATCACGTATTATAAATTTTTATAGTTTTAATTTTTTTCAAGTACTTTGTCAATCAGTCCATAATTTTTAGCTTCTACTGGATCCATAAAATAATCTCGATCCGTATCTTTTTCCAATTGTTTAAGGGGCTTGCCTGTATGTTTGGATAAAATTTTGTTCAATTGTTCTTTGGTTTTTAATATTCTTTCCGCATGAATTTTTATATCCGTAGCCTGACCTTCAAAACCTCCTAACACTTGATGGATCATAATTTCTGAATTGGGCAAAGCAAAACGTTTTTCCGGAGCTCCCCCAGCTAGCAATACCGCGCCCATTGAGGCTGCGAGCCCAGTACAAATAGTTGAAACATCGCAACTGATATGTTGCATAGTATCATAAATTGCTAACCCAGCAGTAACCGATCCACCTGGTGAGTTAATGTACAGCTTTATATCTTTATTTTTATCTTGGCTTTCCAAAAATAACAATTGAGCAATCACAATATTCGCGATCTCGTCATTAATCGGAGTGCCTAACATGATTATACGATCTTTCAATAGACGAGAGTATATATCATACGCCCTCTCGCCCTGATGAGTTTTTTCAATCACCGTGGGAATTAGGTAATTTTCTGGAGCTTGCGATATTATTTGATAAGGATTCATAGCTATATAGTTAAAATTCAAAATTTAAAGTATTGAATAGAATTAATTAAAATTTTAAGTAGATTAAGTATAAGAGATAATAATTTAGCAGTCAAATATTAAGAGTGCTAAAATATAATATTTCATTAATAATATATAATGCAGTAATGCCAATGCTTAATTCATAATATACATGAATATCAAGCAAGTGAATCAATAGTTACGCATTGTATATTAAACATGTTTTATCTGCGCATTATATATCATGCATTATTAATTATTTAAACAATTTCAAATCCGGTTGGAGTTTCTTTGATTTTGCCGTTTATTGAAAATCCGGCAGCTAGTTTGTGTCCGCCTCCGCCAAAAAATTTTGCTATAACCGAAATATCTCGTTTGATTGATCGCATTGAAGCCTTAATCGTACCATCGCCTTTGTCATATAATACCAAAATCGCTTCCGCATTGCCTGTTGCGCTCTGCAAAAAGTTGGATATTCCTTCAACCGCTGTCGGCGTGACCGAGTATTGATTAAAATCGTCATTAGTCAAAAAAGTAACAGCCAAATCAAGTTTTTCGTTCTTATGTAAACGCGATAATGCCAATCCCCATATTTTTAATATAGACAATTGTTTGTTTTTTAATAGATATTTTGTAATTTCATTAATACGCGCGCCATATCCCACTAATTTACCTGCAATTTCCATACTTCGGCTCGTTGTGGCCGCATTGCTGAAGTATGATGTATCGGTTAAAAGTCCGGTTATAAGAGAGGTGGCCATAGCAGGATCTATAAAAATTCGATTCGTTTCAAAAAAATCAGTCACAATTTCGCATGTCGATGTTGCTTCAATATCTATAATATTTATATTACCGTATAATTTATTAGTTCGATGATGATCAATGTTAATTATAATGGGGGAGTTAGATAATTTTTTTATCTGTTCATCAATTCCCGCATAAATCAAATCGCCGGAATCAAAAATAATTACAACATCAAAATTTTTCTCAAATATACTTGTATCGTTAGTATAAGCATAAAAACCATTCAAATATTTATACTGTTCTGCGGGCAAATCTTTGCAAAATAAAGCAGCTTTTTTCCCTTCACGTTTAAGCCAGTTATAAAATCCGCTTGTTGAACCCAGTGCGTCTCCATCCGGTTTTTGATGTCCAATTAAAAGTATATGCTCTTTTTCTCTAAGAACATCATATAATTTTTTCAGATTTTCTTGGTGATTCATAAATGATTAATCTATTATAACGAAGAAGCTTCAAGATTAAATATCAAAATTCATCAAGAGTAATTTTGGCTCATCTTAACTTTCTTCCACGGTTTTTGGACGCAATTAATAAGATAATTTTATTTAATATAATTAAGCCTGTTATAAATTATCTTGAGTCGATGATAAAATTTAACGTTATAAGGTTATAAATATTTAAAAGCAATTCTAAGTTAAATGTTTCCTTCGGCTTTTAATTTATTAATGTAAGCATCCATTCTCTCCACATAATCCAATTTATCATCAAAAGACCAGTGCAATTTAGGAATTCGTCTCATGTTCAATTTAGTGGCCATTTCTTTTTTGATCTCATTATTAAATTCAGTAAGTGTTTTTAATACTTCTTTTTTGGCAGTAATTGGCAAAACACTTAAAACCGTATTCGCGAACTGAAGATCATTTGTCAATTTAGCATCCATGACCGTAACCAAAACACCGCGCGGAAATTCTACTCTGCGTTTTAATATATCAGCAATTGCGTCTCTAAAATGCTCTTTTCGCTGGTTATAATTAGTCATAACCGTTTCACCATACTATAAAAATGCTATTCTATCAATACTTGATCCAAAAAGCGCATTATATATTCTATTTTAGTTTGACTCTACGCTCTGTTTAGCCTAAAATATCAATCGCAATAAGTTAAGTTGATTAGTTATATTTCACATGACGCTAAAGTGATATAACGCAAAATATATGTATTTAAAAAGAATGGAGCTTCAGGGATTTAAAACTTTTGCCAGCAAAACGATTTTGGAATTTGAATTAGATAAAGATGGTCGGCGAGGTGTAACTGGTGTTGTTGGTCCTAACGGTTCGGGTAAATCTAATATAGCTGATGCCATGCGTTGGGTAATGGGGGAGCAGAGTCTCAAACTTTTACGATGCAAAAAATCCGAAGATGTAATTTTTTCTGGTACTGAAAAAAAGCCTCGTTCTGGCTTTGCCGAAGTTTCTATAACCCTCGAAAATGATGATAAACCGGAACTAGATTATTCTGAAATAGTCATTACCCGACGTTTATATCGCGACGGTCAATCTGAATACGAAATTAATAAGCAAAGCGCTCGTCTTGCCGATGTGGTTATGCTATTGGCTCAAGCTGGCATTGGTCAGCGCACCTATAGCGTTATTGGCCAAGGCATGGTTGATGATGTTCTTTCTGCTACGCCCGTAGAACGCAAAGCTTTTTTTGATGAGGCTGCTGGTTTGCGCCCTTTTCAGCTCAAGCGCCAATCAAGCTTAAATAAACTTGAGGCTACTCGCGATAATTTACGTCAGTCAGAGCTCTTGATACGAGAAATTCAACCTCGTTTAAGTTCACTTGAACGCCAAGTTAAACGTTTAGAAAAACGCGAAACTTTGGAACAGGAATTAAGTCTTTTGGAGGCTCAATATTATGGAGCAATGTGGCGTGATCTAGAAATATCTTTAGCTTCAGCCAAATCAGAACGTGACCGCGCTACTAAAGACGCTGATATCGCTACCGCCGAGGCCGAAAAATGCGAATCCGAACTGCGTGCCATGGAAGGCGCTAATTCGCCGTCACAAGAATTCGATAAGCTACGTTCATCTCTCAATTCGCTCATGGACGAGCGCGCTAAATTGCGCGAGCGTCAAATTAAACTTGAGGCCACGGCCGAAGTGGCCAAGGCTCGCTCTGAAAAGCCTTGGGTGCCTTTGCCTTTGTCCAAAATTATTAGTTCCGTTGAATCAATCAATCAAGGTCAAGATGCTCTTTTGCGTTTGATCGAGTCTGATAAAGCAGATATAAGTAAAATTAAAGAGGTTGCTTATTCTATTCGCGCTCAAATAACAGAACTTATATCCAAGCTTCAGCGCCCTGCGCCCGAACCTGAAGTTGTTGAAGAGAATGATTCTAAATTCAAACAAGAGATGGCTACATTTGTAGTCGCCATGGCTGATATCAATCATCAAATTCAAATCGTTCAAAAAGAATTAGAAGAATGGAATGCCAAAGAGCAAAAAAATCGCTCGCATATTTTTGATGTGCAACGCAACTTGTCATCCAAACGTTCTGAAGCTTCACGTGCCGAAAGTCGTAAAAGCCAAGCTTCGGTAGAACTTGCTCGCATCGAAACACGTCGCGATGCTTTTATAGAAGATATTAGAATACACGCTCCTGACAAAGAATCTTTATTGTCACAACTAGCAACACAAGCAAGCGATGTACGAAATCCAGAGCTCCTAGCTCCACAATTAACCAAACTACGAGCTCAACTTGAATGGATTGGCGGTATAGATCCAGAAACAATAAAAGAATACAAAGAAACTAAAAAACGTTATGAAGAATTAACGGTTCAATCGCAAGATCTTATAAGCGCAATGTCTTCTTTGGATACCATCATCAAAGAGCTTGATCAAACAATTTCTGAACGATCTCGTACTGCTTTTCGTAAACTTAATCATGAATTCGGCATCTATTTTAAAAAATTATTTGCTGGTGGTGAGGCTGGTTTAACCGAAGTTTTTCCAGAATCAGAAGTTAGCGAAGATGGTACCATAATCAAACAGATTGATCCTAATGCCGGGCCCATAGGCATCGATATTCATGCAACTCCACCCGGTAAGCGTCTTAAGGCAATAGCTTTACTTTCTGGGGGTGAACGCGCGCTTTGCTCTATCGCGCTTATTTGCGCTATTATGGCCACCAATCCTTCACCTTTTGTTGTTTTAGACGAGGTTGATGCCGCGCTTGACGAATCCAACTCGCGTAAATTCGCTGAGATCATCAATACATTAGCCGATCAAACTCAATTTGTGGTGGTAACTCATAATCGCGCCACCATGGAACGAGCTCATATTCTCTATGGGGTGAGCATGAATGACACTGGAACATCTCAGCTTTTGTCGGTTAAAATGCATGACATGCTGAAAAAGTAACAAATTAATGTAAAATAAGCAAAATATTATTGTCTTGACGAGTTATGGAACTCGTGCAATACTCTAAATGTACCTTTATTACGTCTTGCCATATGCAAGACGTGATTTGTCATCTGTTCATGAGTATCGGCGTTATATAGGCAATCCCCTTGACAAAGACGCAAAAAAATGATATAAATTTTAATTCAGAACTTTTCATTTATCGAAGTAGTAATCAATAAAAGAGAGGCTTCAAACAATCCGCGTCCACGACAAGCATGGGATCTACTCGTAGGTGATTTACAGGTCTTCGGACTCGTAGCATCCTACAATTAGATTTCTTGGATGCGGATTGTTTGAGGTCTTTATTTATTTTTTTCAATATTGTTCAAAGCATAAATTATCTGTATTATTTATTATGTATGCTGGAAGCAAAAATTATCAATTTAGAAAATGAAAAGGCTGTATTAGCCTTTCCAGATGGTCAAAAAATTACAATACCAATTTCGGCTATTGAAGGTTCTCTAAAACAAGATGAGGCGGTTTTTGTTTTATTCGCGTCTCGTGGTATGGAAAATCAAGCCAATCAAAAATTGGCCAAATATATTTTAAACGAACTCATCAATTCATAATTGTAAATTTATGTCTGGAAAATCATCCATCAAGGAGTCTTCAGAAGCGCCGAATAAACATACTATCGTCAAAACGGTTCTGATTTGGTTGGGAGTTGTTTTAGGAGTATTTATTGTTTTAGTTGGCATTTTATTTTTAAGTACTTATGCTTACATGCGTATGTATGAAGGCAGAATCTATCCTGGTGTAAAAGCCTTGAATATTCGTTTAGATGGTCTAACTCCAGATGAAGCTCGATCGTTGCTTGATAAATCAATTGATTCAGCTTTGGATCAAGGTCTTCCTTTTAGCTTGGAAGGTGAGGATGTTATCATTCCCGCTTCCGGAGACAATGATTTGCCGGATGTAATACTTTTTGATATCGATAAAGCTGTAGCCGATTCATATAATGCAGGTCGTAATAATAATCTCACCAAAGTTATATCTCAAATTTTATTGATGCGCATTAAGCCTTACTACGTTTCTGTAGATGTAACCATTGATGAACGTCGTATCGAGGAGGCGTTAAAATTGCATTATCAGCATAAGCTTCCGGATCCGATCGACGCTTCTTTTGAAATTTCAGTCTATCCGGATTCCAATCCAGATGTGCTTGTTATTCCTGATCAAGATGGATTTGCTCTTGAAATGGATGGTGTTTTTGAAAAATTAAAAAAGCAAGCAGATATTCTGTCTTTTCAAAAAATAACCTTACGTGTTAAAAGCGTAAAAGCCCATAAGCAAGCTAATCAATTAAGAGATATTGTTTCTGAAGTTCAAGAGTTTCTTTCTCGTCCTCAACTTATTTTTACTTATGAACATAAAGAATATGCGATTTCTCCGGAAATGCTTGCTAGCTGGATCAAGACCGATGGTTTGGGAGCTTCTGCAGAAATCGACGCTCAAATTTTTGCAAAAGATATAAAGTCTTTAGCCAAAGAAATCGAAGTTGAAAGCAAGAATGGCAAGATGGAAGTCCAGGACGGCAAAATTATATCCTTTGAAGCCGGTACCGTGGGGCAAGTTATTAATACCGAAAAAACATTAGAACAGGTTTTAACTTCTTGGCCATCAAGCTCAACTTTTCCTCTCATTGTTGAAGAAGTTCGCGGTCAAATCGCTGGAGACAATCTTGAAGAGCTCGGAATCAAAGAACTTATCGGAGTAGGTAAATCAAATTTTGCCGGCTCTCCGAGTAATCGTATTTATAATATCAAGAAGGCTGTCAATGAACATATCAACGGAGTATTGATCGCCCCAGGCGAAGAATTTTCTATGCTCAAAGTTTTAGGTGAAATAGATGGCGCTCACGGTTGGCTTGCCGAGCTGGTTATTAAAGGTAATAAAACCGTACCAGAGTTTGGTGGCGGTTTATGCCAAATTGGCACCACTATGTTCCGCGGAGCTGTTGATACCGGTTTGCAAATTACAGAGCGTCGCAATCATTCTTACAGAGTTTCTTATTATGAGCCCGCGGGAACCGACGCCACAATTTACGATCCTGCCCCGGATTTTAAATTCCGCAATGATACAGAAAAACATATTTATATAAACGCTTATATTGTCGGTACCGAAATAACTTTTGAATTTTGGGGGACTAATGACGGCCGGCAAGTGGAAGTTGGTAAACCCAGTATTTACAATATCGTCCAGCCTCCACCAACCAAACTCATCGAAACTTTAGATTTAGCACCCGGAAAAAAGAAGTGCACCGAATCCGCTCATGCCGGAGCTGATGCTCATTTCTCCACCACTATCACTTACGCTGATGGTCGAACTCGCGAAGAAACTTTTTATAGTCATTATCGTCCTTGGCAAGCTGTTTGTTTAATCGGAGTCGAAAAACTTTCCGAGGAAGAGTAATTAAATTACAAGTTGTTAACCCTTAAATTTCTTTTGATTATTAAGTAACCATAGGATTAAGCTTTATTTTGATATTTTTTAATTTTGATATTCACATGGCTTTGGTGCATGAAAGAACGTTATAAAATAAATTTAAGTATTATAGGTTACGACTATTTTTCAGATATGTTATAATATCTGTGTTATGATGCGCCAAATTTCAGATTGGATATCTCAAACAGAAGAAGGTCAGCTTTCTGTGGATGTTTATCGCGAAGGCGATATGCTTGTTATTCGTTCTTTGGTAGCGGGCACAGAACCAGATGATATTGATATTTCTGTTCATGGGGATTTACTCACAATTCGCGGTAAACGTGAACATACTAAACAAGATCAAATCGACGACTGGTTTTATCAAGAATGTTATTGGGGTTCCTTTAGTCGATCAATTGTTTTACCATATCATGTAGTATCCGATGCCACGGAGGCAAAAATAAAAAATGGTATTCTTGAAATCCGCATTCCTATTCGTAAAGAGGGGAAGCAGGTTAAAGTCCGCTGGGAAAAGTAGCAATAGATGAGTCATAAACTTAGAGTTTCAAACTTTAGATTTGCCTGGAATTAAGAATTTTTCTTTTGCTGAAACTTCGTAGGCAGGCTGGAAAGAGCTTACATAGAGCGTTTTATTAGAAGGATACGAGGGATGGATTCGTTATAGTAACTAAACCCGCTATAAACTCTATAAACATTATAAACATAATTTGGTAATTTTATACACAACTAAAGCGCTAAATGCGTTCTTTTTTGATTGTTCGTATGATATGATTATAACGCATCTATGCAGGATGAAAACGCAATAGAAAGCAGTTCGATCTGGATGCGCTGGAAAAAGCTAAAAACAGAGCAAAAAATTGCAATCATCGCTTTGATAATAGGCGCCAGTTTTATTTTTGCTATTTCCGCTCTAAAAGTGCGTCACGGGGTTTACGCGCCTTTTTTAGCCTCTATTTCTGATTATCAAGCTAAACGTGATTTACTAAAAGATCCTATTGCGGAAAACGAAGCATTATTAAAACGTATCGATACAGACGGTGATGGTCTTTCCGATTGGAGCGAAATCAATATTTATAAAACATCTCCTTATCTCTGGAGTACGGCTGGCGATAAAATTCCCGATAATGTCAAAATTGCAAGTGGTCAAAATCCCCTCTGCAAATCCGGTGAAGATTGTACTATAGGTGCGCTAAATCTCAACTTAGCAACCACTTCATTGCCTTATGATATTAATGCCATTAAAAATAATTCTGGATCATTGGAGGATGTTTTACTAGGTGTTTCTCCTGGCGCTAAATCTTATCAAGATATGGCTAAAAGCGCGGGCATGGATTTGGAAACCATAAAAAGCCAAATTCCAACTGATCCGGAGATTATTCGTAAAGCAATTTTAGAAACCGGTAAAGTTACCAAAGAAGAATTGGATGAAATTTCAAATGAGGAATTACTCAAACTCATGAATGAAGCGGTTTTAGAATTGGAAGCCAATCTTAAAGCTGAAGAGCAACAAAATAATAAATTAAATTTATGATAAGTTCGAATATCTTTAACAGAATTAAAACAATGTTTGCGGTTATCGCTGGGTTTTTTTTAGTTTTTGTTGGTTGTATTTTTATGGTAGCGCATTCCGCTTTAGCCGAAACTTCTTTGTCAGAATATGATGGATTTCCTCCTCCGCCACCTTCACCTGCGGCTTGTGTAATGATTGCTAATCAAGCATTTGAAGCGGCTATGTCTGGGGGAGCTTACGATGAATTAGTAGCAGATTATTGGCAATGCATGAAATCTGTTGAAATAGAAGGAAGATTATATGAAAAGGATTTAAATGATTACTGGCGTCGTAGACAAGATCGGATAGCCCAAAGCTGGCAATTTAAACTTAAAACCGCTATGATAGGTGGTTTTCTAGATACTATATCATATATGACTACCAATTTTGCCTATGATATGGCTAACTACATATTGGGCGTTGATGGTCCTGAAGACAGGCCTAAATTTTATGAGGACGGTTTTGGAGATTGGTTGGAATATCATGGTAATAGAGCTCTTGGAGTTTTTATAGAAAGATTTGATGCCATAAATGAATATTCTGCGGATTTAGGCAGTGGTCAACAAACCAAACTTGGGCTCGGGCTTTTATGTAAAAAACCAAGTCCATTAGATGTTAGACTTGGTCTTTTTATGGGAGATGCGCTTCCCCTTAATCATGAAGGTTGTACTTGGACTAAATTGACCGAAAACTTTGAAGCCATAGCGGATATGGTGGATTCAGAACAAGCATTAAAAATACATAGAGAGCCTTTTAAGCCTTCAAACAATGATTTGTCTGTTGGCTTAGAGATGCATTCTAATTATATTGATGCATTTTTAAGTGAGCAAACAAAAGCAAAACTTTCTCGTCTTGAATCAGAGGGCATGCGCCCTATTACCGATTTTATCACGCAACGGATTAAATGGCCAAGTGTGTCTGCTAATGAATCTGCTCGCAATATGGAGCCGATAATGGTAGCGATGAGAGACAGAGATAGGCACGAAAGTTACATGATACAAACTTTTTTGGAGACTGGTCTCGAAGGAGTTGTTATTCTTACTGTTTCAACGTTCTTCAATCGTTTAATTTTTGGTTTTTTGGATAAGATTTTAAATCCCAAACCCGGTCCAGACTATGCTTCAGGTGATACTACTAAGTATAGTATTATCTTTGGCGAGTTGGGTAACGTGGATGCCACTGGTGAGATGAGTAATTATTTTGAGAGACAGGCTTTTGCCAAATCTTTGGGCGATTTTATTATTCCTTCCTTTTTCTCTCAAGAAGATAAAGATTTAATCACAGAACTTTCTGTTTGTCCTCCGTTGCGTAGTAAATGGAATTGTACTATGGATCAAGTTTTGGCTACTGCTATCAGACTCGGCACGCGCGAAGGAGCTTTAACAGTTGGTAAAGCTTCGGGTGTGGGTTCCGAAAATACAACTTTTTCCGCTCATGCACCAGGTTTAAATCCTAATTGGGAATTAATCCCAGAAATTGATATAGTGAACAATACGGATCCTTCTTGCTACTTACGCGCTTATTGCGCTGGTAATTTAAAAAAGTTGCGTTTGGCACGCATTTTGCCTATTGGCTTTGAAATGGCAGCCAATTCTCCTTACAACATTAAACATAACGGAAAATACGTAACCCTTGGTACCGTAATCAATGGTTATTACGATTGTAATGATAAGGGCATGGCCGATAAAGATCATCCTTGGTGTCATCTTATCGATCCCAACTGGATTTTAACAGCTCCTCGTTATCAATGTCGCACCAAAGGCTATGGAGATACTATTATGCCTGAAATCGGCACTCGCCAAGAAGAATGCGGTGATATGGCCACTTGTCTCGGAACCAATCAATCTGGCGAATGCGAGAAGGGTTATGGTTATTGTTTGGCAGAACGTCCGGTTTATAAATTCTCGGCTCCTGAATGCTCGGAGCAGTATGCTTCTTGCCGTACTTATGTTTCATCTCAAGGTCAATCTTTAAGCGCTTTGCGCTATACTTTGGAACGTGGAGCTTGTTCGGAAGAAAGTATTGGTTGTATGTGGTATGCGTTGGATCGTTATGTTACTTCAACTGCTTCTCCCGACGGCTTATGGGTTGGCACTCTTACGCAAGGTCCACGTGTTTATCTTGATGGCGGGGTCGAGCCTTGTTCAGCCGAAGGTTGTGTCAAAGCTTTCGAGGTAAAAGCAGGTTCTCCGGCTTTAAATTTGATCAATAACAGCTCTTTTGAGCAAATTATTACCGAAGAAACTTCTCCTAATTTTATTATTCGCGGTTTTACGGGATGGAATTTAGTCGGTAAATGCAATGCCGAAGAATATGAGATTCAAGAATATAATGAGAAGTCTTATTTTGGAGGTAATTCATTAAAAGCTCATA
>CAZLVV010000003.1:0-27232 GCA_964563385.1 uncultured Gammaproteobacteria bacterium | reverse complement strand
TAAAGTACTTACGTCTAGTGAATATTGTCAAAAACCCAGTGGCGCAAGTCAAGAAATAAAAATCGGACCTAATCGTAATTATACATTGAGCATGTATGTGCGCGCCGAGTCATCCTCTGCCGAAAACGGTGCGTTTTTCTATGTTTATCGCGCCGATGATCCAACTAAAACCCCAATAACCATTCCCGCGGTTTTTGAACAATGCTCATCAAATAATACAACCGGCTTAGTTTCTTTTGATAAGAATGTTGTCACAGAAAATTGGAGTCGCCAAGTTTGTCAATTTGTTAGCCCAAATCAAGAGGATTTAATTATGTCGCTTACTTTGCGAGGTGAGGCTTATTCTGATTTGTATTACGACGGCATTCTTCTTGAAGAAGGAGAATATGTTAACGATTATATCGAAACGGTCGCTAGTGGCTTGAATGAAGCTTATATTAAAATTGCTCCGGATGAATATTCTTGTACCGGCAATGATGAAATTGACCATCCTTCATGTAAAAATTTTGCTCGTGTTTGTCGTGAAACCGAAGTCGGTTGTCAAGGCTATCAAGATGTTGAAGATCCTTCTTCTCCCGAAATTCCAGCCATTTTGAGTCCTCGTGATTATTGTCCGAGTATTTGCGCGGGTTATGGAGAGTA
Source organism: uncultured Gammaproteobacteria bacterium (assembly GCA_964563385.1). GTDB lineage: Bacteria > Patescibacteriota > Patescibacteriia > 2-12-FULL-60-25 > 2-12-FULL-60-25 > MWCR01. The sequence continues at coordinate 26,590 of CAZLVV010000003.1, read as the reverse complement.
TCGCAAATTAGCATCAGCTTTTGATTTGGTTGAAGATCTCGTACACCCGCAATTCAATGACCCGGATGATAAGGGCACATCTTACATCATCCCCGGTCAAGCGCAATCCTGTTCGGTACAGGATATTGGATGTGAGCCATTTACCAATATGAGCTCGGCCGTATCCGGAGGCGAACAAGTATCTTATTTTAATTATTTGCGTTCCTGCCAATTACCTAACGAGCTTTCGCGCACTTACTTTACTTGGGAAGGATCTGACTTAACCGGTTATGAATTGCGCACTTGGGCTTTGATTTCCGAATCAGAAACTAATCATGGCCCTAAGATTTTAATTAAAGGCGCTCAATACGGAGATATTAAAGATTCTATTTCTTGTAACGAAGATCTATGGAAGTCCGGGGTTGATCCGGATTGTCGCCAATTCTATGATGAAGACGGCGCGGTATATTATCGCTATTATTCACAAACCGTGAGCTCTGATTCGGCTTGTACTTTGTTCAGAAAAGATGATTCCACGGCAACTGATTGCGCCATGACCGGCGGACACGAATTTGTAGCGCAGTCTGGTTCCTGTATGTATTACGTATTGCCCTCGCAAAGCTCTTTTTGTCCCGCGCACGCCGGTGGTTGTCGCGCATATATGGGTCCAACTGGTCGCAATGCGGTGCAAATTTATTACGAAACTTTCTTGGCCAATGACAGTCTTGCTGGTTATCAATCCACGGCCGGTTCAAGCATTTCCCGCTCCGAAGAATCGGTTCTTGTTGGCGATTATTCGCTTAAGATTAATTCAGAAAGTGGATCTCCAGCGCAGGTTGAGCGTACAATTTCTATTAATTCTACAAGCACTCTATATCGTATTTCTTTCTGGGTCAAAGCATTAAATCCAGGCGATGCTTCAGTTAGTATCAACGGTCAGGCTATCGGAACTTTCCATCCAAATGTCGTTTGGCAACGTTTTGAATTCGGTCCTTTCCAATCTTCAATTACCGAAGCCGTGGTATCCATTTCCGCTTCAAATGCTGTTGGCACTCTATTTATCGATACCATTAAAATAGATCAACTTAACGATGTGCGCTTTTTAGTAAAAAATAGCTGGACAATTCCCGCGGCTTGCGACACCACTCCTGAAGGAACTCCGGAACCAAGGGCCATGCTTGGTTGCCGTGAATATTCAGATCGTGATGGTAATCAAATTTTTGCTAAGAGTTTTAGCAGTCTTTGTCGCGCTGACAGCATCGGTTGTAAGGCTTTTGTGGATACTCGTGGCATGCCTCGTCCGTATAGTGAGACACGTACAATTTCTGGTTCCAAGACTCAAAGTCAAAGAAATGACGGAGATGCTCGCACTTACGAAAATCAATATATCGGCGATTGGTCCGTAACAAGCCCGGCTTGGCGTTATTATTACGCCATCGATGATTACCGTGCCCGTTGCGATGCAAGCCAAAATTCTTGTCGGGCTTTTGGTAAACCGGTTTTTACGCAAGATCGTTTATCTCTCGAGTCCACGGATTATAACGTTGATCCCCAAGATACGATAGTACTACAAAACCAAAACATAATTTACGAATTTCAAACCGTTTTACTTAAACATGATTGGGATGCTTATTATAAGTCAGACACTTCTTTGAATTTGGCTTGTCGTAAAGATGAATTGCATTGCGATAGATTCCTATCCGGTAATGTTACCGAATATTTCCGCAATCCGGGCGAGCACGCTTGCGAATGGCGCGAGGGCGTGGCTCTAAATGCTAATCCTTCCATAGGTATTTATTCTAACAGTACTTTCAGTGGTTGGTTCAGAGTCGGAACAGACATTCCTTGTTATCCCGGAAATGATTTTCAATCTCCACCCAAATCTCCTTATCTCAAAGGTGGAGATACGTTCGGCGCTTATTTTACAGCCGAAGATCCTTATTCGGGATGGGTGAGTCATTGCCCGGTTAATCAAAGTGAATGCACAGAATTTATTGATCCAAATGACACTTCCGATCCTTCACGCCCATTTGGTCGTTCATATTTTCTTATTAATAGTCGCCAAATTGATACTCGTTCTTGTGGAGCTCTAGCTGATCCTCTTTCTGGTTGTGTCTTGTTCAACAGCAAAAACATTGGTGACATGCAAGCTAACAGCAAAGCCACTTACCAGAAATCCATGGACGAGCGCGGAGCACCTCAAACTCCTATTGATTGCAATAATGATCCAGAAAACCCATATTGCAAAGTTTGCGTAAACTTTGTGCTTAAAGATTTACCTTCAGGTTCCAATGCGCTCTCTGCCGGAGAAGTGGTAAATTTATTGCAATTAAATCCTGTAAACACTCTCACTTATGCCAAGCAGTTAATGGATTACGAATTAAAATTAGCAAAATCCGGAGCTTCTTGCGAGTCTGATTTGGATTGCGTTTTTTACGGTCAAGATATTTTTGCCGAAGGCGCGATACCTGACAATTTTAAGAGTTTCGCTGTTGGTACTTGCGGTCGCACGAATGATTCCAATGTGGTTATCAAAGTTCAATTGGATCGTGAATGCGCTCGTTGGATGGGTTGCCGTACCAGCGAAACCGTTTATGATCCGACTCAGCAAAAATTAGTAAATCAATGTAGCGAACTTGAACTTTGCGAAAAATCAGGTTCACGAAACGAGGATATTTTCTGTTCTAGATTTACCAATCGTGAAGCCGAGGATTTATTATCCAAAGGTCAGTTTATTAATCTTGAAAATTATAGCTCTCGTCGTATTGGTTATGGAGCCATGGATTATTCAGGATATACTATTCCCAATCAATATTTACTCCCTGATATTAAGGTTCGTGCCGTTGGCACAGACATCATGCCCACTGCTGATTTACGTGAGAAATATAAACTTGACAATCGTCTTGTTGCCGAAATTTCCATGTCCAATCCCAATATCATCGAAGTTGACGATCCGGCCTCAGGTTCCAGTAAAATCTGTCGCGATCATGTTTTGGTTTCTTGTAATGGTTCGGGTTGTGAAAGTTATGAAATTTTTGTCGATCACAATTTAGGTACCAGTTGTACTAGTGACGCTGATTGTTCTGAATTTTTAAATATTTCCGGCGGTTATGAAGTACGCGGGAAGTGCGGTCTAACTCTTTGTAAAGATATCCGTACCGGACGCTTGGGTTATATTGATGGAATTAAAAATGTTTGTGTTTTGGCTATTAATGAACCACAGGCGATCTCTTCCTCGGTTAGCGCTTCGGCTAAAGATTTAAGTCGTGATATTTCTAATATCTATAATTACTACATGGACGATAACATTTCTGCGCGTAACACAGCGTTGCAAAGCTTTATGCCGGCCCCAGAGTGTCAACTCTATCCCGAAGCTAGTTCGCCTTTACCCAACGAATATGTAGAGATTTGGAACATGTCTTCCAAACCACCTATTCCATTAAAAATGATTTCTGGTTACGAGGGCGCAAAAGCTTGCGTATATGGCGAAGACTGTTCTTGTTCTTATCGCAAAGTGCGGTATAGCATGGGCGCAGATCAATATTACTCAGTTAACGGTCAAGCTCCATCAATTGGCGTTTGCGTTGGAGGTAAGACTCCGGGAAAAGCTTGTGTTCCAAACGGTTATGTTCCAGTCAATTCCAATAATGAATTATTAGTTTCCATGAAAGTAGACAACAAGATTTTGGCCGAACAAGCTTGCGATGGTGGCATTTGTCGCGCAATTCAAGATGTAGTGGTTCTAAACGGACGTTATGGCTATTGTTTAGAACGTGATAAAAGTCGTGTCAGCAGTTCCAATCAAATTAGCGCGCCGTGTCTTACTTGGAGCCCACAAAACGTAATTGGTGGTCAGTATGATGTAACTCATTATTCGCCCACAGCTAGTTATCTACCTCCTCAAGGAAGTGGAGAATATTATTGTACCAGTGGAGCCAATGAACAAACTCTTAAAACTCCTAGAGCTGAATCTTGGTTGGATTGGTATGACAGTTACCTTGGTTCATGGACGGGTCCTGATTTTTGGAATCCAGGCAAATTACGTCAATTAGGTTATTCGCGCACCGATGTTTGGTACTACAATAAAGGTGATTACAATAATACGGCCATTGATGGCGCTACCAATCACTACGTTCAATCCAAGCCTTTGTTAGATTGTATTAAGCACGAAGAGAAAAGCGGTAATAAGGCTAATTCTTTGCGTTGTGATACCACGAATTTGAATAATGTCATGAAGGCGGGCGCTACTCAAAGTTTACGTTTCGCTTGTCGCAGAGCTTCTGTTTGTGAAGGTGTTAATGTTAGCGAACACGATGTTAAAAACCGTATTGACGCTAATCCTTATGAAGGTAGGTGGATAATGACAGGTGATGCAATCAGCAATTCTTATATGGAATACTTTGTGCCTGCTGGCCCAGGTATTTGGGGAGTAGATGAAAAATATTTTGATTATCATTATGGTTTATTTAAGTTTAGCTTGGTCCCCGATGCTTTGGGCGTAGCATGTAAATGGAACCCCAAATGGGTAGGCATGTCGCATATTACCATGGAAGCAACAGAAGGTTCGGATTTTTCCTGTTCAGCTTATCTCCAGCAAATTCAAAGTAATTCCCAACAATTCTATAATAAGTTTTCCAGTCAATTTTCTGGTGTTCTTGACAGAACTACCGAAACCGTTTTTCAAGACGTGCAAGGCAATCCGCAAAAAATGGCCTGTGTTTTAGGTGGCGGAAGCTGTTACTACAAGTTTTGGGAAGTAGGCTATCAAGATCAGGGTAAACCCAAGTTTACTTGGCCCGAAAAAACACATAAGCTAAAATTGGAAAAATTCAATTTTAAGGAACAATTCAAACAATACTACGCAGAAGAATGTCGATCCGGTGAACCATATTTTTCCATTCGTGCTGTATTTCAAAATACTAATTCTTATACAAATAGTTTGCCTCCAGAAGAAACTTTGGAAAGCGGTTTGGAGGGTCCATGGCAATTTGTGGGTTTTTGGTTCACTACATGCTTGAACGCAGATAATCGACTAAATGATCCGGCCTGGTTGTATATGAGGCTTGACACCGTAAGTTCTGATGTTTGTCGAGAGGTTTCTCAGGTTAAGGATAGTAGCAATCAAAGCGCTCCGTTCATGGACCGTATTTGGTCGGCTGGTAAGTTTATGTTGCCAACTTTGGGTTTACGTTATGATACTCCCAATCCTCCTTTTGGTTCATCTTTGGCTACCGGTAAAATCAGTACAGACCCATTGCTAGTTGGCGCCAGCGCTCCTCTTTCCGGAGATCTGCAAAAAGCTCCTACTTTTATTGATTCCGGTGTTACGGCAGCCAGCTTGTTTAATCAACAAAATTCTTGGACTCCGCTTTCTAATCTTTTTGCTAAAATCTACAAGATTTGGCGTTGGGATCCTATTCCGGTTTATTCTTGGGATTCTGCCTGCGTCTCCGGTTCGCAAAAAGGCAAACTGTGTTCAGCGGGAGCTTCGCCTCTTCAAGGCTTAAAAGAATGTGGAGATTATGCTGAATGCAATCCCGATATTGATGTCGGTCTTAAAAATCAAAACTGGCGGTGCAATACTCTTTCAGGAGTCAATCGAGGTCTTTCTTGCGGGCAAGACCCATCTATTGCCCGTAACCTTGATAAAATTTGTCACAATGCTGCCAGGCGTAAGGTTGATAATCCCAGCGATCCATCTAACCCTACTTACGAACCAATTTTATCATCTTGTTTGCCTAGTGAAGAAAATCTTGCAACTTTTTCTATTCCTTTGGCTGATTTTGGTAATTGTGAGATTAAGACAAGTAAAGGAGGTGGCCTTTTTTATTATTATTGTAATGAAGGCTTATCCAAAACCGGAATGGGCATGGATGGAGCAAGCGATACAGATGTCATGCATTTTAAAATGGTTAAATGTAAAAATAAAGATTCTTATTTCGCTTATCCGATCAAGCCAGGTTTTAAATGGCACGGAAAAATGGATGAACTCTTAAATGAAATCAATGCGTATGATCTTTGGTATTTTGCTTATGAGATTTTTATAGAAGCGATAAGGAAAGCGGACATAACCTTCAATTCAGCTGGCGAGGCAATTTGCCCCGAACAAGGAGCTAGTATTAGCTTAACTGTCTTAGATAACTCTCCTCAAAATTTTTATGAAGCCTTAATACAAAGACCAGAACTTCGAGCGTATGTAAAAAATGAGTTGTATGTAGAAGCGTTACAAGGACTTTATGCAAAAGATAATATGCCACGAAAATTTGATCTTGGATTGTGGGATGAAAATAGTGGTAAAGGTTTGATAGTCAATACTTGTGATTCTTCCGCTGTAAACGCCGGCGCTAGATGCGAAACACCGGGAGATAAGTCACCAGAGTGTCCAACCGAAATAGCAGCTTGTAATAGCTCACGTTATAAAGAAATTGAAACAGCTATTCGTGATGCTAGTTGGAAGAAACAATGCAGTGGCGTATTAAAATGTAATTTCGTTGAACCAGAATATCCACCTTGTGGTTATTGTGTTATGAATGATCCTAAAGATCAATACAGAGAATTATATAAAGGCACGGGTTATTGCCAAGGATTTAATCCTTTATCACGTTGCGTTAAAAATTCAGATTGTGTGTTTTCAAGTTTTGAATTTTGGGGCACAGAAGATCTTGATGGCGCCAAAGGTCGGATGTTTGATGATGAATCTGTAAGATTTATCGCTTATGGTAACGAATCTATACAGATAGGAGCAAATTTAGTTAAAAAGGGCTCCGAAGGTGTAAGTTTGCCCATGCCATTATTTAATGGCAAAACTACCGTCCCTGATCAATATAGTTATCCCGCAAGGATAGATAGGATTGATCACGGTACAAATTATATTATTTATACTAAAGCTGTAGGCGTTAACTTCATAAAAGAGGATTTGGGCTGTAAAGACCCTTATTGGGCAAATATATGTATCAGACTAGCAGAAGGTATTGTCAATATAAACGAGTATAGCTCCCAAATTACAAAAGATGCTCAAGAAGTTTTGACAAATTGTTTTAGTGATTGTAGGCGATCAATGCAAATGCATCCTAATGGGTATGCTGAAAATTTTGATGAAATAGTTCAGGCAACATATGGTACAAAAAGTCGTACTGCTGCAGTAGCGCCATTTTCGGTTAATCCTCAAATCAGAAATCAATTATCGCGTGGTTATTTAACGGTTGACTTGGCCGGCAATGAAGCTAGTAAGTTTAATTATTGGGCTTATTATTATATGGGTAAGCCAATAGGATACGCTAAAAACGAGAATTATAGCAATCATTTAACTCCTGCTGAAGTTCCTCCCTATGAATCAGTAGCATATTTTCAAGACAATAAACAAAACTGGAAGCAAAGAACTAATGACAGTTTTCCTTGGAGCGCTGAAAAATTATATTTTACTAAAGTTTTTCCTTTGGCTATTGAAGGTCAATATGATCTTCCTTCAGGGTATGAAGTGCATAAAGATAGAATAGCTTACGATCTTTATTGGGAAGGTTATGGTATGTCTCAAAAATTATTTGAAATAGCTCAAAAATATTTTAAAGAAAAAAAATATCTTGATGTAGCAGGTAGTCAATATTTCCAAAAACAGTTTAATTACATCAAGCAGGCAAAAAAAGATATGCATGATAATTTTTTTGCTAAGACTGGCTGGGGAGTTTTTATGGAACCTTCTGATTCACGTTTGCAGTTGTATCCAGGCGCCATACCAGCAGCCTTACCAAAATTAGCCGATCCGTATTATGAGAAATATACTGTATATATACCAGGGCATTGTGAACCCCCCATCGGAGGAACTGATACGGATACCGTACAAGGTAATTTGGTTAATATTATAACCGGAAATAAAGGCGAGAAAGGCAAGTCAGGAATAGCTTTAGGATACCCAGATTCTATAGTAAGTGCAGAGAAGGATGAGACCTTACCTGATTTTAGAGAGACAGCAGACGGTATTATACGGAGGTCGTTCCTTATGCCATGGCAGAAAGATAAAGATTGGATAACTACTCCTTATACCATGGCAGGTCGCGGGGATTATCTTTTATATGAAGCTGATGATTATGGATTAGTCCAACCAGATAATTACACTTGGGCGCAACCATATGTCGCCGTTGATCGGAACGTTGAGCCCACATCCATACCAATTACTTGTGAAAATTGCTCGCCTGTACAAACTTATCGCAATTCTTGCCGTTGCGAAGGCGGTAAATTGAATGGCACCGTGCAAGAGAGTAAACTTGATTGTAATTTATATTTACCAGAACATCTAAACCCTGATAAATATACTGATCCCAATGATCCGGCTATTCCAATTTTATGCAAACCCGTATCAGACGCAACAGGCAATCCCATTCCGGAATGTCAAGCTGGTTTTGGCATTAGTGGTCATCAAGATCCGGATTTAGATGATAATAGTTGTACACATAAGGCTGGTTACGTACCGCGTGGAGATGTATGCGCTGACGGTAGAGATAGTTGCTTGGTTACTTACCAATTAAATGATCCTGTTTCCACTAATCACTTTTCCAAACCGGAAAGCAAAGTTGCCGCTCCTTCGGCGACCGCTGTAGCCGGCGGATTGGATACCTTCTTCTTTTTAAGCGGAGGTAAAACCAATAAAGATGATCGCGAGTACATTTCTTGGTACCGCCCAGTTCCGCCAAAAGTAGCAGCTCCTGACACGTCCAAGCCCGGGCAAGCAGCCAACACTTTACCAATTTCCATGATAGATACTTTCTCTATTAATGGTATTCCTTTGGGGCTTAATTATTTCGGCGGTGGTCAAGGTTTGGCTAAAATACAATTTTATGCTTGGACTGCTCATGATCAAGGTCCCATTAAATCCATTATTATTGATTGGGGAGACGGTTATACTCAAAAAATCAATAACGCTCAGCTCAAAAACAGAAAACCAGTTTGCAATACTGGTCGTGAGTGCGAATTTGCTCTCGGTTTAGCTTGTACCGCGGATTCTGATTGTCCACCTGGCGCGGGCGCTTGTCTGGAAACGGGTTTGTGTCAAAAACAATCTTACAAGAGCTGTTTTAAAGATGAAGATTGCGGTTTCAATGATAAATGTAATCCTCGCATGATGTTCGGTAACAGCTCCGAGTCTTGCCAACAAGGTTATTTTGAGTTCTCTCATATTTATAAATGCGATGATGAGGCTTTAAGAAATATTGATGTATCTTGTGACAAAGATAATAGATGTGAAAACGAACCAGATATTGTATGTTCAGCCAATAGCCAGTGTCGCGCCGGCGAATCCTGTGTTAGCGGTTTAGCTCCCCGAGGCGGTTGTTATAATGAAGTTCTAGATAGATGTCGTTTCACTCCACGCGTTCTCATTCAAGATAATTGGGGCTGGTGCACCGGAGATTGCTCACAGACTAATGAATCTCAACCCAATAGCGCTTTCGGAGATTATAATATCAGGCATCCCAATGGTGGTTGTTTGGATGCTTCGGATACCAAACTTAATACTGATGTTATTAATAATCCGGGTAGCGCGTTGACATTACCCAATGAATGTCAGTATGAAGTTGTTAATACGCGTTATCGCCCATGGGTAATTTATCAAGGTTCTGTCGAAGTCGGCTACGAAGGCGCTATTAGCAATATAATAAAAAATTTCAACTTTGGCGGATCGCAATTTGGTTCATACGGAAGCATCTTACAACAAATTATTCAAAACGGAGGATCATCTCAATTACAAGGCAATCAATCTAGCGGAGGATTATTTCAAAATCAATCAAATTGGATTAATTTCTTAACAACTCCATAATTTATGAACAGAAAATTTTTACGGATTTTATCCGCGACAATGGTTTTAAGCGTAGTGCTTCTTGCGGGTATCTCTTCTCCGGCCAGGGCTTGGCTTTTTAGCCCGATACAAATTAACACTGGCACTGGTTTGTTAAAATTTAAAATCGATTTTTCAATCTTGCAGGATATCAAATCGTTTCAACAAAAATATCAATTCAATACATTGGCATTAAAAAAAACATCAGCTTCTTGCAAAGAGTCTTCGGCCATATGTGAAAGGGAATATAGACGTTGTTTGGGGTTAGTTAAATATAACGACCAAGAGAGTTCAGAAGTTTTATTCCGGCTTAAAAATGCTTGTATTAACAGTTGTTCGGAACCCGAAGAATGCTTTGGTTTGGATTTAAGCAGTGGTCAAGTGCCTTTAGTAAAAAAAATCAACAAAGATTTATCTCCAATTTGCTCTGGTCCTCAAACCGCATCTTGCCAAACAGATAATGGTTTAGCTGGCACAAAAGAAGCGATATCTTGCGATGCTATGACCGGTCAATGGAATTTTGGAGTCTGTGAGCCCAATCCAATTCAAGAGTGCGAGGGTCCTAGTTCCCGCGCTTGTACTACAGTTTTAGGACAATCTGGAACTCAACATGGAACGTGTAACACTCAAACAGGTCAATACGAATGGGGAACATGTGTTCCTCATCCACAAGTCCTCACTTGTCCTGGCATTGCCCCATCTTGCCCTGTTGGATATAGCGGAAGTTACACTTGTCAAAACGGTCAGTGGGTTAATAATTGTACGAAGATAGTTTTTGAGGTTCAGTGTAGTTCAAATCAACCTCAATGTCCCGTGGGTTATGCTGGTAATTATACTTGCCAAAACGGTCAATGGATTAATAATTGTTATCAACCAACTTGTTCTGGTTCTGCTCCACCTTGCCCTGCTGGATATAACGGATTTTATGTTTGTCAAAACGGCCAGTGGGTTAATCGATGTCAACAAGTCAAATCTTGTCCGATTCAGGATTCTGATTGGAAGGTGTGTATCATGCCTGATGGTGGCTATGGTAGGGAATATATTGATTATTGTAATCAAGAAACCGGGCAATGGGTTTGGAAGTCTTGCAAAGTATATCCTGATTTACAACCAGTTTGCACTTCATTTACATATTCGGATTGGGATGACAACGCTTGTCGTTTAGGCTCTCATCAAACACGCAATATTTTAACCAGATTGCCTTATGGTTGCGCTGGAGGGTCTCCTGTGACAACTCAATCTTGTTGCAATCTTGAGCAACCATCCTGTCCATCGGGCTGGAGTGGATCTTACACCTGTTATAGTAAGAGTTGGTCTAATACTTGCGTTCCTCCATCCCCCCAATATTGTTATCGCGGAGTCAAGTATCGTATGGATTCGGGTAAAGTTTATACAACTACCGTAGGAAAATACATGACAGGCATTCGGAATGGTCAAAGTTGTAATCAGCCTTATAATGCCTCCTATCCAGAGACGTGGGGCACTCAATTCAGTTCTGAAAGCAGTTTCAAAGGATATGTAGATAATGTATATCAATCTTTACCCAACAGTTGTGATCCGAGCTTTGTATACAGTCAATGTCAATAAAACCATATTATTTAGTGCAAAAATATAAAAACAGGCTTTGCCTGTTTTTTATAAAATAAGAAAAGAGGATTGAGGTTCACGGTATTTAAAAATTGAATAATTATTTTTGATTCACGTTATTGTTTAACAATATTCATTACTTCGACAATCATGTGAGCCATGCTTTTGAAGCTTTTTTCCGATAGTTTACTTATTAAGTCCATATCATCGATTGGTTGTATGTCATATTGCTCTTCAGCCAGTTTCATGGCCATGGCAATACCATTTTTATGATCTTGTTTACGCTCCTTCCAAGTTGGATATTGCAAAATTTCTCCACATTTTTCACGCAAAGAAAATCTTATTATTTCTGACAAATCAATATTTTTATTAGCCGGATAACCCAGCATAACCAGCGAGGCATGATGCAAGTTGCCTTCTGCTATCCATTCTTGCGTACCAAATGGCAATTGTCCTGCTTGTTGCACCAAGATAGCATCCCATTTTTTATCGTTTGCTTTAAGCATTGTTGAACGTTCCAATCCGATCGGCGCCATATAAGGCTTGTCCAAATTAAGAAATTGCGCAAGATAAGCAAATAAAGCAGGCATCTCTATCAAATCTCCTGGATGTCCAGTAATAGCAAGATAATCTCCGTAACGTGCTTTATAAACACATTTTTTAATAAAATAACGCATGGTAGCACTATTTTTAATCAATGGTACAGTCGGCGTTGTAAAAAATGCATTGCTTCGCGGGCGTGAATTCCGTAACAAAGTTTTAAATGTCATCCCTAAACCTCTTTTTTAAAGTGCGTCGTTTTATTTTTTTTCGCGCCAAGTATAATTAATATGGTTCTTTTTGTCAACAATTGACATTTTTCTAATTTGCATGTATTCTAAATTTATTGACTCGTTCTGGATGGACGAGTCACTTTAATTAACGCGCTAGAATATATCTTGATTATCAATTAAAGGTTTACGAGATCATCATTCATAATATTGGGTTCAAGAGAGATCTTGCTTCAATGTCTCTAACACCCTATTCAAGAGATTATTTACTAATAAAAAATATTAATCATAACCCTGTTAATTATTAAAATTTCAGTTTGAATAGTATTTATGGCCAGTCAAATTTCCCAAGCTATCAAAGCTATTTGCGACGAAAAGTTGCTTACCGAAGAGGCTGTATTAGAGGCCGTGCAAGCATCGCTTGCCGCTGCTTATCGCAAAGATTTCGGTAATAAAAATCAAAACATCAAATGCGAGTTTGATCCCGAAAGATACGACGGAGAAACCGCAGGCATTCGTATCTTTGATGTTAAAACAGTTGTCGAAGACATGGAGCTTCCAGAAGATTACTTCGAGCGTTTCGATATGGCTCATGGAAGCAAAAAACCAGAGACTTTGAGAGCGTCCGTCGGAGAAAAGAAAGAAGAAGTTAAAAAAGAGAAGGATTCAGTAACCGCAGAATCTGTTGAAGATATTGAAGAAGAGTTCAAGTTCAATCCCAAAACCATGATCATGCTTTCTGACGCTAAAGATCTTAAACCTGACGCCCAAATTGATGATGAAATTCGCGTTGAGTTAAATATTCCCGCTACTTTTGGCCGCATGGCCGCTCAAACAGCAAAGCAAGTTATCATGCAAAAACTTCGCGAAGCAGAGCGCAATGTTATTTACCAAGATTTCAAAGAACGCGAAGGTGAGTTAATGAATGTTGTTGTTCAGCGCCGTGAAGGTCGTGTTATCCTTATTGACCTCGGTCGCGCTACGGGTATCATTCTCCCCGAAGATCAAATCGAGGGTGAGCGATATTTTACCGGTACTCGCATCAAAGCGATCCTGCGCGAAGTTGTATTAACTAATAAGGGTCCCGAGATTCGCCTTTCTCGTTCTAGCCCAGGTTTAGTCGCTGCTTTATTTGCCCAAGAAATTCCAGAAATCGCCAATGGTTCCGTTGAAATCAAAGATATAGCCCGAGAAGCCGGTTCGCGAACCAAAGTTGCGGTTACCACTAATGATGACATGATCGATCCTATCGGTTCTTGCATAGGCCAACGTGGCACTCGTATTCAAACCATTATCCGCGAACTTGGTGGTGAAAAGGTAGATGTTATTTTATGGAGTGAAAATATCGAAGAATTTATAGTCAATTCATTGAGTCCGGCCAAGATTTCATCTATTGAAATCAAAGAAGATGAACATCTCGCTATTGTTCAAGTTACTTCCGATCAGCTTTCCTTGGCAATTGGTAAAGGAGGCCAAAATGTTCGTTTAGCCGCAAAAATTACCGGTTGGAAGATTACTGTTATCAACATAGAAAATGAAGAGGTTGTAGCTGATTCGGATTTAGGTGTTATTTCTGATACAGAAACAAACAATATCAAAGAATCTACAATTGAATCACAAAACGAAGTTCAGCCATTAAAACCTTCCGCCGATGAATCTTTATCAGCTTCAGTTAATGAAACGATAATCGATGATTCCGTCAAGGCCGATCAAAATGGGTCTGATATTCCTGCTAAAGACAATGAATAATATGATGTGGTTATATCAAGAAGTTTTATTTCGTCCAATATTAAACTTGCTTATTTGGCTTTATGGCATTATTCCTGGAGCTGATTTGGGTATTGCGATTATCGTGCTTACTTTATTAGTTAAATTTATTCTTTATCCTTTTACAGCTCAACAACTCAAACAACAAAAGTCCATGCAGGCGATTCAGCCCAAGATTGCTGAAATACGTAAACGTTTAAAAGATGATAAAGAAGCGCAGGCAAAAGAATTGATGGAGCTTTATCGCAAAGAAAAGGTTAATCCAGCTTCTTCATGTTTGCCTTTATTGGTTCAGTTACCTGTTTTTATTGCTTTATATCAAGCTTTATCAGTGGGGCTACGATCCGAAACTTTGACTCAACTTTATACTTTTGTTCCCAATCCAGGGCATGTTAACGCCATGTTTTTAGGTTTGGTAGATCTAGCAAATCCTAGTTATGTTTTAGCTATTCTCGCGGCAGGAGTCCAATTTTGGCAATCATGGCTCATGTTTAAAAAACCAGGAATCATCAAACCTCCGCCCGAAGAGGTTCGAGATGATAAAGGCGCTAAAGATGAAGATATGACTGCAATGGTTAATAAGCAAATGATGTTTATGATGCCAATTATCACTTTGGTTATTGGCGTCAAATTACCAGGAGGTTTAACTCTTTATTGGTTTATTATGAGTGTGCTTACGGTTGCGCAACAATACATTCTTAATCGCAAACCTTCTCCACCTATTATCACCGAGCCTCAACTTCCATCTTCCACTTCGACTAACAGTCAATAATTCAACAAATAATTTCCGTGGAGATAAATTTCATTCATCGCTTGCATTTTTTAAAAATCATATTTATTCGTACTTTTGATTATAGTAGCTTTACACGGATAAACATAAATTTATTCCTACACGGACGAGTTAGTTTTGTTGATAGTTAGTAGCTAGATCGCAGTTTTAAACATATGTTTTACTTTACTCCCAAATCCAAGCTTTTAGTCGCAACCAAATCAGGTATTGATCTTGGCAGGGTTGCATCCATAGAGGTTGATCCTTTAATTGGAAAAATTTCGATTTTTCATATTTCCAGTTCTCATGTAATACCTCGTTTGCTGGATGAGGAGCTCATAGTAACTTGGAATCAAGTTATTGATTGGCAAGATAATATTATCATTGTATCAGATACGGCTGTTCCTTCTGATATTAAAAATCTTGCCATGGCGCAAACATCGGGTTCTAATATCGGCGCTAACTTTAAAGAATTGGAGTAAATAATTGATATAGCTTTTATCAAAAGTTCATCAGGATTAAAGACTAAAGTTTTATCAAGAAAAGTTTAAGCTACCTCTGGAGCGCTTTGGTTTTTGATAAATCGACTATTATGCTAGAAGCTATCACTAACGCCATATTGCGAACATTGGCATTTCAAGCAACATGGAATTATGCGCCAACGCGCTTGCAATTATTTCAATTTCTCGATTTTGCTGGTGATAATTTTGATATTTCAGAAAGTGAAGCATATACTATTATAAATAAATCTCTTGATAATCTTATTACGCAAGGTATAATTATCGAAGATAATCACCGTTTGGCTTTATTCAAATTCGTTAATCTCATTCAATCCGGTAAAGATAATGAAATTTATTTTGCTCGCAAGTTGCGCAACGCTTGGCGCGCTACTCGTTATATTAAAGCGCTTCCTTGGGTCCGAGCTGTCTGTTTATGCAACACAACTGCTTTGGGGCAGTCGCGTGATTGTAGCGATTTAGATTTTTTTATTATTTGTCGCGCTGGCTCTATTTGGCGTACCCGATTTTTTACAACATTTCCTTTCAAAATCTTAAACACTCGTCCAGGTGAACGCGTTGTGGATCCCGTCTGTTTATCGTTTTTCATATCCGATCAAGCTCTTAATTTGCAACAGCTTTCTTTGGATGATGATCCTTATTTGCGTTATTGGTTTATCTCGCTCTTGCCACTAACCGATGATGGGGTTTTGACTGATTTATGGGAACAAAACCGTGAATTGCGACGTCGTCATCCGTTTGCCAAGCAATGGATCGCTCTTAAACAATCTTTTTTACCGAGTGCGATTTTATCAAAAAAACCCGCGCTTTCAGAATCAATTTTTGAAAGATGGTTAAGGCAATTACAAAGTATTCATTTCCCTCAAGAGATAGCACAAATAGCAAATCAAGATACGCGCGTCGTTATTAATAACGATGTGCTAAAATTCCATGTAACCGATAATCGCAAGTTATTTCGCGATAAATATCATCAAATCTGTCATGACCTCAATATTCAACCTTAAAAAAACTAATAATTCAAAATACATAATTCATAATTTTTTATTTGGTATTTTTTGGCGTCTTTCAGTTATTGTCTTACCTTTACAAGCCCGCTGGTTTTCCGAAGCTTCGTTAGTGGATCAGGTATTCGAGCAGGGGAGGTTAAGTTTTTACATTTCTTGGATTCCTCTTATAATAACCATCATTTTAGGATTTTTTGTAAGAAAAATTGGTTTGCCTAAAAAATTGCAAGCTAATTTATTTTGGTTAATTTTTCTCATTGGCGCTATTAGCTTCGTTTCTACTCCTTTAAGTATCCGTGCCACATCGATGTGGTGGGCGCAGATATTGTTATTGTTATCATTTTTTATCACTCTGTTACGCGCTGAAGTTAAATTAATATCAATTTTATCTTGGTTTATTATCTCGCTTATCCCTCACGCTATTTTTGCATTGATTCAAGTTTGGATTCAATATGTGCCGGGTTGGTCATGGATTGGAGTCGCGATGCAAGATCCTAAAAATCTAGGCGTTTCAGTTGTCCAAACCGGAGATTTTCGTTTCCTTCGCGCTTATGGCGGTTTTCCTCATCCCAATGTGTTAGGTGGTTATATGGTTTATGGTATTTTAATCGCAGGTTGGCAATTTCTTCGATTTGATGAGTCAAAGAATAAATGGATAGAGTTGGCTATATTATCCACTATACCACTTTTTACGATTGTTCTTTTTTACTCGTTCTCACGTTCCGCTTGGCTGTCTCTGGTTTTCGGGTTTCTTATATTATTGATATTCAGCGTATTAAATCATGTCAAAAAAAATATTGATCCATTCAAAATCATAATTTTTTTTATAACCATCATCACATCCTTCGCAACTTTTGCTTTTATCAATCAAGATTATTTTTTATCTCGCGCCGGTGTATCAATCGAGACTTCACGTCTCGAACAACAATCATCTTCCGCGCGTATCGAAAGTATTAAAAACGGCATCCGTGTCTTTCAAGCTAATCCAATTTTTGGCACTGGCCCTAATTCCGAATTACCCGCCTTAACCCTCCTTAACACGACTTCTTTTAACAAAGAGGGCTATTCAACAAATATTAAATTGATTAATTCACTCCCACTCGAACCTCCCCATAATATTTTTATCCTCATCCTCGCCAATTTCGGAGTAGCTGGTTCGCTTATCATTTTTGGCTTTTTGTTGTTTTTGTTGCGTCAAATTCTCGATCATTGGCCATTTGGCGATCCAAGTATTCGTGATTTACTTCTTTCATTATTTGTCTCATGGCTAGTTATTTCATTTTTTGATCATTATCTTTATACACTCTGGAGTGGTCAATTCCTCTCTGTTTTAGTTTTTTTTATCATTATTTATTGGCTGAAGAAAAATCCACAGCATAATTAATTTTTTTCCCTTATCTTAAACTATTTTAAACGCTTGACGTTTTTTTTGTAGACGGCTATTATGTTTCCACAATTAGCAGTCTACTCTTTAGATTGCTAACAGTATATTCAATCATGATGATTAAAATAACAATGTTCATTCTTGTTATTTGTCATTTGATTTATTTTATAATTTTGCTAATTATTTGTAATCAGGCAAAAAATCCTGATTTAAAATTATATGAACTTACAACCCCTCAACGATCGCTTGATCGTAAAAGCTCTTCCCAAAGAGGAAGTTACCAAATCCGGAATCATTCTTCCGGACACTGTCGATAAAGAGCGTCCCGAGCAAGGTGAGGTTATCGCTGTTGGTCCGGGAAAGCTCAAAGATAATGGTGAGCGCGTTCCAATGTCAGTCAAAGTGGGCGATAAAGTTATATTTAAAAAATACGCCCCTGATGAAGTTAAGCTCGATAACGAGGAATATCTCGTACTTTCCGAATACGATATTCTCGCTGTGCTCGAAAACTAGTCTTTTATAACTTTTATATATTAAGAAGATTAAATTTTATATTACGCTTTTCGTGAATTTACGTAGGTAACAAATTTTAGTAATTTACGCAGAGTCGTAATCCGCAATTAATGTTATATGTCTAAACAACTATTATACGATGATAAGGCGCGCCAAGCTTTAAAGCGTGGCGTGGATCAATTAGCTAATGCTGTTAAAGTAACTTTGGGTCCCAAGGGTCGCAACGTTGTAATCGATAAAGGTTACGGAGCGCCCACAATCACTAAAGATGGGGTATCCGTCGCTAAAGAAATCGATCTTGAAGATAAATTCGAAAATATTGGCGCCGAACTCGTCAAAGAAGCCGCTTCTAAAACTTCTGATGTTGCTGGCGATGGCACAACCACAGCAACTGTCTTGGCTCAAGCCATGATAGCCGAAGGCATTAAGCATATTACAGCCGGCGCCAATCCTCTTGCTGTCAAGCGTGGCATGGATGCCGGAACCACTGCTTTGGTTACGGCCATTAAAGATGAAATTGCCACTCCGGTTAAAGAAGATGATATTGAAAAAGTTGCTACAATTTCAGCTAATGATCCAGAAATTGGCAAAATAATTTCCGAAGTCATGAAGGAAATGGGCAAAGATGGAGTCATTACTGTTGAAGAGTCTCAAACTTTTGGTATTGATAAAGAGGTTGTTTTGGGCATGCGCATCGATAAAGGATACGCTTCTCCTTATATGATTACCAATGCCGATCGCATGATTGCCGAGTACGCTGAACCTTACATTCTTTTAACAGATAAAAAAATCAGCTCCGTGCAAGAGCTTTTGCCGATTTTGGAAAAGATTGTGCAAACCGGTAAAAAAGAAATCGTCATAGTTGCCGATGATGTTGAAGGCGAAGCTTTGGCCACTTTGGTAGTCAACAAATTACGCGGAACTTTTTCAGCTTTAGCAGTAAAGGCTCCGGGTTTTGGTGATCGCAAAAAAGAAATGTTGCAGGATATTGCGGTTGTAACCGGCGCCACTATTATTACCGAAGATTTGGGCCGTAAGCTCGACAGTGTAACTTTAGAGGATTTGGGCATGGCGCACAAAGTCATAGCTACTAAAGAAAATACTACATTTGTAGAAGGTAAAGGCGAAGAGTCCGCAGTCGAAGCTCGTGTTTCGCAGATCAAAAAACAAATCGAGAACTCTGACTCCGAGTTTGATCGTGAAAAACTTCAAGAACGTTTAGCTAAGCTCACAGGCGGGGTCGGTGTTATCAAAGTAGGAGCCGCTACTGAAGTTGAAATGAAAGAAAAGAAAGATCGAATAGATGATGCTGTTGCCGCTACCAAAGCTGCCGTTGAAGAGGGCATTGTTCCGGGCGGTGGTGTTGCCTTAATCAAAGCCATGAAAGCTTTGGATAAGTTTAATTTTGAAGGCGATGAAGCCATAGGTGTTAACATTTTACGCAAAGCTCTCGAGGCTCCTGTTTATGCTATAGCTGAAAACGCTGGTCGCAAAGGTGATGTTGTGGTTGAAGCCGTAAAAGCATCTGGTGGCGATATGGGTTACGATGCCGCCAAAGATGAAATGAATGTTAATATGATTGAGCGTGGCATTATCGATCCGGCCAAAGTTACTCGTTCCGCCCTTCAAAATTCCTCCTCTGTTGCCGGTATGTTCCTCACCACAGAATGTGTTATCACCGACATTCCTAAAAAAGAAGAGCCAGCTCACGGCGGTATGCCGGATATGGGCGGAATGGGATACTAATCAAAATAAAAGTTCATCAAAACTAAAGTTTATCAATAAGGTTTATCATCATCTTATATAACTTTAGTCTTTAAATTTAGTGGACTTATATTGATGATTATAGCCCAAATTATCTAGATTTTTGAAAATTTAGAATAACATATTGGTTATTTTAGGTTAGTATGCTATAATCTCAAAAGAATTATTGTTCTTTAATTTATAATTCTTTTTAACCGTTGTAGCTCGTAAGAGCGAAGCGAGTTAATTCATAATTTTTAATTTAATTTATAAAAAATTATGTCCGACGCAAAAGTTCCAACGTTTGATTCCAAAGACGTTGAAGAGAATAAACTCATTGCCGCTTTGGGCTATGTTGGTATTCTTTGTTTAATTCCATTACTCGCCAAAAAAGATTCAAAATTCGCACAAGAGCACGGCAAGCAGGGTTTGGTATTGTTGATTGTTTGGGTAATTGGTTTATTTGTTTTCTGGTTCCCAGTTATTGGATGGTTATTGGCTTTGGCTGTTCTCATTATCAATATTATTGCTTTCGTCAAAGCTCTTATGGGTGAATTTTGGGAAGTTCCTGTCGTTGGCCAATTCCGTACCAAGTTCAATATCTAAATATTACGTCACACAAAACAAAAAACCTCTCATTGAGGTTTTTTGTTATCTGGAAACAAGCGAGCGAATGTGGCATAATTAATTAATCATGCGCAACATAAAAGCGAAACAAGAAATACAAGAATTATTAGACTCGCTTAAAGATGATTTGCAAGAGTATTCGCGTCGTCTAGAAAATCTCGGCATAGAACGTCGAGAAATTTTGCGTTTATTTGCACGCCGTCTCGAGCAACTCGAAGTTCAAAAAATTCAAAAAAGAATAAAAGAACAAGTTTATGGAAAAATTGACGAATAGAGAACAACTTTCTTCAGTAGAACCAGTCAAAGAAACAGAAGATACTGGGGATGTATCCGGAGTCTTTCGTGTACTCGAAGGTTTTTCCAATTTGTCTCAAACTCACAAATCCTCGCAAGAAGCTGTAGGCGGAATAATTACTTCATCTAATTTAGAGCCCGATGAATATGCTCCGGTTTTAAAAGGCGCTTTGGTTAAACTCAATGAATTGGATAAACAAGAGGGGCAAATTATTGCCGAGGCTCATGCAAGTGTTTTAAAGACTATTCGTGATTGGGTAAATAAACATCGTATGGCAGCAACCTTGCTAGTTGCGGGCGCTTTACACTCTCCAGTAATTTTCAAAAGCACAGGATTTGCTGAATCTATACAAAATATTTTACAAAACGTTAAAAAATGGGAGATGCCAAACATGGTTATAAGGCCTCAAATCGAAGCTGAAAAGCAAGATGTTATAAATCGCATTCACGAACGCGGAGCCAGAGTAGATCATCAAAAAATAAACGCTTATAAAAAAGAACAATTAAAAAAAATTGAAAACGGCGAAGCTATTAAACTAAATGATACTTATCTTGAGCTCGAAGAGCTTAATGGCGAAAATCCTGAAAAAGTTAAAATCGCCAAGCAAAAAAAACAGGAAATGATAAACAAGTTCGCTGAAAGAATGGGGAGCGATTTGAGTGAAGAGTTTATAGAGTCCGTGGTTAATGAAATGTTTGGCGCCGATACAAATTACGAATGGGGTCAAGGTTCTACGACCGAATATTTTATTACTGGCAAACGTAATTGTGTTTCAATTGCTCGTGCTGAACAAATGGTTTTTGAGGCTCTTATCGATCGTTTGCCCGAGGCCAATCGTGATAAATATCAATTGGGCACAGCTTTTGAAAAACAACACGAAATCGCTATTCTTAAAGTTTTAAAACCGGATAAAACCATTTCCAGAACTTATTTTCTCCAGCCACCGGTTAATACCCTTTTTGGCACGGCCGAAAGACCAGGTTCACCAACAGTGGATTTGGCTTCCATGCAACGCGCCATGATGTCCGAAAAACCGACAAAAATTTCATCCAATGCCAAAGCCGGAGATATTCCACCCAGCCCTGATATCGAGGTGCTTACCAATCAGCCTGTTTCGTCAAATATCGAAATTCAAGGCGAACTAAAAGGCTCTGGTTACATTGAACGGATTGTTAAAGATCGCAAAATAGAAATCCAATGGAAAGAACCATCAATCACTGATGATATTCCAGATCTGGAGATAATTAAAAATGATCAAGTACACAAAGCAAAAACAGAAATTCAAAAATCTTATGAATTTATAGAAGCTCATACACCGCATTGCGAGGATATTGCAAAATGTTTAGATAAGGAGAGTCTTGATAAGGCTATTCCGTTTTGCGCCATAGATCTTTCATCTATTGATTGGAAAAATCTTCCAAAGAATCAAGTAAAAGAAATAATTGACAATTTAAAGTATGACAGAAAGATGGTCAAGCCGGACACAGTTAATTTTGGAAATATTGATAATCTACCACAAGATAAAATAGATGATTTTATTCTTGTTGGTTATCCTGAAATACAATTTACTATAAAAAAAGGTAGTGAAGAGGCTCGTTTAATAAATTCAATTTTGAAGTATAATCAATCTTTTCAGGAAAGTAAAAAACAAAAATTAAGCACCTTCCCAAGATTGCATTTGAATCTTGATGAAGATTTGCCAGATCATTATTTTGTTCAAATATTGAATAATTTTAAAGGGGAAGAACTTATCTTAGATAGAAAAAATACTAAAACCAGAGCTTATTATACCGATCAAGAAGTTGAAGCCATAATAACTTCCAAAGTCGATAATTTATATTTGGAGGGCGCTGATTTTACGGAAGAGGCGATTCAAAAAATCATTAACAATCCTAATAAAACTTATCATTTTGGTTTAACTTTATATTTAGAAAACTTAGAAAGATATCCAGAAATTATTAATTTAACTCACATTAGGCCTTGGATAGATAAAGTTTTAACAAGTAGTGAATTACAGGATGTAATTGACAACCTACATCTCGAAAAAAGAGCTTCAATAGTCCCTTTTCTTGAAAAAATAGAGCGCGAGTCCATCGATAAATTCTTTAACGCTCATCGATAATAATTTGCTTTTTCTCTTCATTTTTGATATCTACTATTAACAAATTAAGCAATCAGACTTTATTATTTCTCAACTAATTATTTTTATTATTTTATTTTTTATTAATTAAAAAAAAGCGCATGATTCAAGGACTTAAAGATCGCGTAGCCGATTTAGAATCACGCCTTATCGAAGCGTGGAAAATTTTGAATTTATCTACCCGCAAAGAAGAGATTGATGCGCTTGAAGTTGAGGTTACGGCTCCAGATTTTTGGGATAATCAAGAACACGCTCGCGCAGAAATGCAAAAACTTTCAGATCTTAAAGATGAATATCAGACTTGGAGTAATTTTAAATCCGAATTATATAATCTTAAAGAGCTAGTGGAGGTGTCTGAAATCGAAAAAGATAAATCTATTATTGTTGAAGCCGAGTCAAAAATTGCGGAATTAGAGTTAGTTTTTGCTAAACTAGAGTTTTCTATGTTGCTCTCGGGCCGGCATGACGCTTCCAATGCTGTCATGTCCATCTATGCTGGAGCTGGTGGTACCGATGCTCAAGACTGGGCTGAAATGCTAATGCGCATGTATTTTCGCTATTCCGAAAATAAAAATTGGAAAGTTAAATTAGTTGATGAATCTCGTGGCACAGAAGCTGGTATTAAATCCGCTACATTTTTTGTGCAAGGTCGTTACGCTTATGGATATCTTAAATGCGAGGTCGGTGTTCACCGTCTAGTTCGCCAGTCTCCTTTTAACGCGGACGCTTTGCGTCAAACTTCTTTTGCTTTAGTCGAAGTTATTCCCGAGCTTGATGATAAGGTAAAGATAGAGATCAAGCCCGAGGATTTACGTATTGATACTTTTATGAGCGGGGGCAAGGGTGGCCAATCTGTAAATACTACTTATTCCGCTGTGCGTATCGTTCATATCCCAACTAAAATAACCGTTTCTTGCCAAAACGAACGCTCGCAAGCGCAAAACAAAGAAATGGCCATGAAGATTCTTATGGCCAAGCTTGCCAAACTCAAAGAAGATGAACTCTTGCAAGAAAAGCAAGAATTACGGGGCGAATACCATACTGCTGCTTGGGGCAATCAAATTCGCTCTTATGTTATTCATCCTTACCATATGGTTAAAGATCTTCGCACTGATTATGAAACCGCGGACACGGATGCTGTTTTGAATGGTGATCTAGATAATTTCATCGAAGCCAAACTCCGCCTAGATGCTTCTAAAAAAGATGTCAGAAAAGAGTCGAATAAGGATTAATATGGATAAAAAAATTTTAGAAGGTATTAAAAAAGCCGTTCAAGCTCTCAATTCAGGCGGTATTATTGCTATTCCCACCGAAACCGTTTATGGCTTTGCTTGCGATCCTCGTAATTTTGAGGCAGTTAAAAAAATATTCGTCATTAAAGGTCGTGATGACAATAAGCCATTACAGTTGATAGCTTCAAGTTTTAATCAGGTTCAAGCTTTAGCTGATCTCACAAAATCCGAATTAAAAATCGCTCAAAAATACTGGCCAGGCCCCCTTACTCTTCTTGTTAAACTAAAATCAGATATTAAATTAGCTCCGCAAACTTGTCCAAATCAAATCATCGGTATCCGTGTAACATCTTCTGCAATAACAAAAGCGGTTATTGAATCTTTTGGTTATCCAATTGCCACAACTTCGGCAAATAGAAGTGGTATGCCTCCTGCTATTTCTGGGCTTAGCATTGCTTGCTCTTTTCAAAAGCATGAACAAAAATTAGATTATATTTTGGATATTGGTGAGATAGATAAAAATCTTCCCAGTACTGTGGCAAGTATTGCAAAAAACGGCAAAGTAAAAATATATCGACAAGGAGCCATTAAGCTTTAAAATCTTATTTAATTTTTCATAATATTGAACAAACTTTAATATTTTTTCAATCTGGATGAAAGAAATATAGAAAAAATTATTTAAAAATCGACAAAATTTATATATAAATGATATCTAGCACAGATGATTTTAATAAGCAGAGGCGCGATATGAATAAAAACGAAATAATTTCCATTCTAACTAATCTTGGTAAACGCCCAAATAAAAGCTTGAGTCAGAATTTTTTGATTGATAAAAACATACTAGATAAAATTATCGATTCCGCTGAAATCAAAAAAGGAGACCGAATCCTCGAAATTGGCCCCGGTTTAGGAGTTCTTACTCAAGCTTTATTAAAATCAGGCGCAACTGTTACTTTTATCGAAAAAGATAAAGTCTTTGCTGAAAGGCTTATTTCGGAGCATTTTTTTTATCAAAATAAGATAATCACGCAAAACGCAGTTCGAGGAATTTGTTCCGATGCATCCAAGCAGAATTTTTCAGATCTTATGGGATCAAAACCTTGGAAATTTGTATCAAATCTTCCATATTCAATAACATCAATAGCTCTTCGCAAAGCTCTTTATACCAAAAACCCTCCATCACTTCTTGTGGCGCTTGTCCAAAAGGAAGTAGCTGAACGCATCATGGCCCAAAATAAAAAAGTCAAAATGTCACTCTTGGCTCTCATGTCTCATTTGGCTTGTTCGAATCTTAAAATCATACATAAAGTATCACCCACATCATTTTACCCCTCTCCCAAAGTCGATTCTGCCATCTTCAAGCTAATTCCACTGTCGCCCACCGAACGGCTAAAAAAATGGGGGATTGATCCCGAGATTGTAATGAAAGTCGCTAAACTTGGATTTGCTCATCCGCGCAAATTTTTATACCGCAACCTCAACATCAAGGTCGAAGCATGGAATAAAATAGCAACAAAAATGCACATTAACCCCAAAATCCGCTCCGAAGAGCTTACACCTGCTCAATGGGTGGAATTAACCAAACTTCAATTGTCTGAATCTTAATTTTATAATCACAGCTTAATTACAAAACCCCTCTCTTCAGTCAGAAGGAGGGGTTAATATGGTTTACGCGGCCTCATTCTTTATCAGAGTTGAGACCACATCATTGCGCAATCGAGAAAGAATGCGTAGTGCTTTTAACGCATCAACAGTCTTTTTTGTGATCGTCAAAAAGCGAGAATTCTCATTCTCAATCTCATTAGTCAATTCATGCATGTGCTGATCGATTATTTTGCATGTCTTGTTAATGAGATTCTCATCGGCTATTCGCGCGAATCTCTGAATGAGTTCGCGCTTCTTGGAGGAGAGAATAATTTCCTCCATAGCCGTTTGATAAATCAACGACTCTTTTGGTTTAGAGAAAAACAGATCAAAAAATTTTTGTTTTTCTCCTTTATCCAATAATTCTGTTAAAGTTTTTAAATCTTCGAGTCTATGCATTGCGGAATTCATGATTTTAAACCGCTTTGCATTCATCCCGCTTTGAATACGGAACGATATTTATGGAGCTTGTCAGCGCGCACATAAAACATGTTTTTAATCTTATGTTATGCGCTCTCTTGTTATTCCTTTTTTCGCTCATCATTTCTACCTCCTCTTGGCCATCAAAAGTGATTACAAAAAATCACTCTTGTAATTTCATTATGATCAGCTCTCAATTTTTAACTCCAGCGAGAGGTACAGTTCCCCACCCATATACGCTAAAGCTAAAAATAAATTCCTATTTATTTGCAAGGAATCAGATAATATAGCATAAAATTCTTTAATTGTCAATCATTTGTACAGTTAACCTTCAAGGGTGACTCTTTTTAACTGACTATCGCGATTTCTAAG
>CAZLVV010000002.1:0-64920 GCA_964563385.1 uncultured Gammaproteobacteria bacterium | reverse complement strand
AATTCTTAACCCAAGAATACTCCAAGGAGTGCCATATGTGGTGGACGCGTACAAAATATTGACGAAGTGGCGGAGCAAATATAAACTGACACTTGGGCGGTTTTGCTACTTAACACGTTTGTTTGGGCCTATTATATAAGAGTATTTAAAAATATGATGACATCGCAATATGGAAAAAGTTTATTTAAAGATATTTCTTTATGGATTTTGCTTATATTTAATTTAATAACTATTTATTTTGCGATAACAGAAGGATGGAGTTTGATTGAGATCATGATAATTTATTGGTCTCAAAGTATTGCGATAGGGTTTTTTAATGTTATTAGAATTTTGCAATTGAAAGATTTTTCTATTGAAGGATTTAAATTAAATAATGAACAACCAAAGCCAACAGCTGTTATAAAGATTTTAACAGCTATATTTTTTGTTGTGCATTATGGAATGTTTCACTTAGTATATTTAATTTTTGTTATTTCTAGAGTGTTTATTGAAATGGAAGTAAACGGTATGGCTAATTTGCGATGGGGATCAATAATTCTGACTGGTTTGATGTTTTTTGTAAGTCATGCGGTTTCTTATTTTTATAATAGAAATATTGAAAATAAGAAACAAAATATAGGAGTTTTAATGTTCTATCCATATGCTAGGATTATTCCTATACATTTTACTATTTTAATGGGTTTTTTTGCGAGTAATTTTTTAATTGGTTTTTTGATTCTAAAAACGATAGCAGATATGATTATGCAAAAAGTGGAACAAGTTATTTTTCGTCGAGCTTAAAAAGTGATAGTTAATATCTAAAATCGTATTTTATTGAAATGTTAATAGAGAGTGTGAAATTCGGATTATTTGATTTGTTTTATGGATTTGTTAAGCTTAATTGCGTGAGTTTTATATGCTAAATTGGGATGATCCAACAAGCTATATTCATGGATTAACGGCGCAACAACGGCGAGTTTTGAGTAAATTGGAAGTGGAAACGGTAGGAGAATTATTGTCTATTTTACCTCGTCGTTATGATGATTATTCGCAATTAGTGCCCATAGCCGAAATTCCCATAGGTGAATCTGTTACAATTAAAGCTAAAGTCAAGCAATTAAAAAAAATACCGACTTTTCGTAAGCGAATTGTGATGATACGCGGGCTATTGGAGGATGATTCGGGGAGTATTGGTATTACTTGGTTTAATCAGCCTTGGATGCTGGATCAAGTGAAAATCGGTGATGAGATTTATGTTTCCGGAACTGTGAGATTGCATCCTAAGTATGGGAGGAGTTTTACGAGTCCGATTTGGGAACCTGCGAATCAGAAAACAGTAGCAACGGGTAATATTGCTCCTGTTTACCCTTTGATCGGGCAGGTTACGCAAAAAACTTTGCGTAAAATCATGAAAGTTGTATTAGATGAATTTGATAATGCGCCGGATATTATACTTGATTCAATATTGCGTAATGCTAAACAACCAAGTTTGATAACAGCAATACATTATGTTCATAAACCTGAGACTCTAGAACAAGCAAAATTGGGTCGGCAACGTTTTGCTTTTGATGAGGTTTTTTATTATCAACTGGCTTTAAGATTGGCGCGCAATAAAGCAGATCAAGAAGGCGCTCCGGAAGTGAAGTTTGATCAAGTTTTTGCAAAAAATTTCGTAGCTAAATTGCCTTTCGAGCTTACTGCGGATCAAAAACGTGCGGTTTGGGCGACTTTGCAAGACATGCAAAATACTCGTCCAATGCGTCGATTGATACAGGGCGATGTGGGTTCGGGCAAAACAATTGTTGCGATTTTTTGCGCGGCCATGGTTCATCGTCAAGGATATTCAGTGGCAATTATGGCGCCAACTGAAATATTAGCTAAACAACATGCCATAACATTGAGCAGGTTTTTGGGACAGCATCATATTCCGATATTGTTAATGACGTCGTCGTCGCGAATATTTTATGAAAATGGCGAAGGAAAATTAATGAAACTTTCGGAAGCCAAAGAGAGAATGGCTTTGGGTCGCGTGATTGCTGTTGGAACGCAAGCTTTGTTGCAGTTGGGGCAATGCCCGCCGGATTTGGCTTTGGCGATTGTGGATGAACAGCATCGTTTTGGTGTCGCGCAAAGAGAAGCGCTTACAGTTTTACAAAGGTTGGATAATAAGGTTCCGCATTTGCTTTCAATGACGGCTACTCCCATACCGCGTTCTTTGGCGTTAACTTTTTTGGGTGATTTGGATGTTTCTATTATTAAAACCAAACCAATCGGAAGAAAACCTATTAAAACTCATGTTTTGATAGGGGATGTTGGACGTAATTTGGCTTATAAAGCGATTATAGATGCTGTATTTCGTGGAGAACAGGCTTTTATAGTTTGTCCGCTTATTGACCCATCGGATAAGTTGGGGTCAAAAAGTGTGGAAGCAGAAGCTCTGCGGTTAAAATCCGGAGCATTGAAAAATCTCAAAATATCGGTTTTACATGGAAAAATGAATTCAGTAGATAAAGATAAGACAATGATTGATTTTAAGGATAAAAAAGCGGATATATTAATTGCCACTACAGTTGTGGAAGTGGGAATTGATATTCCTAATGCCACTATTATGGTAATTGAATCAGCGGAAAGATTTGGTTTGGCTCAATTGCATCAACTACGTGGACGTATTGGACGCTCTGATAAAGATTGCGCTTGTTATTTGATCGCTACTGATGAGTCGGTCTCAATTGATAGATTGAGGATAATGGAGCGTTCTAATGATGGTTTTGTAATCGCTGAGGAAGATTTAAAAATGAGAGGGTCAGGAAATATTTTAGGCACGCAACAATCCGGAAAAAATATTTTTCATCACGTAAGGCCTTGGGAGGATTATGTGGTTATGCAAAAAGCTCGTGATGAAGCCATGAAATTGATGCAAATTGATCCAATGCTTGCTAACTATCCCAAACTTCGCAAGCGCGCAGAGTCGCTTACGGAGACGGAACATGGGGAGTGAGGGTGAGGGTTGAGAAGGTGATGATGATAGTGAGGGAATGATGAAGTAGTATGAATTCCCAATTGAGTCGTGAATGATGATATGGTTTTTATTACCTCAAGGCTTCGCTGACTGTTTTAACTTGAATAATGTTAATGTTGGTTATTGGTTTTAGATTTTTAGAAACTGGGCAAATGATAGTTGTGAATCCCATGCGAGAAAGCTCTTTGATGCGAAGTTCAGGAAGAGCAACAGGTCGAAGCTCGCCAGTGAGGCCGATTTCACCGAAATAAGCGGTTTTAGCTTCTAATGGTTTGTTGTGTACTGCGCTTGAAATTGCAGTAGCTAATGCTAAATCCGAAGCCGGATCACGAATTGGGAGCCCTCCGGCCACATTGGCATAAACATCTTTGTCGTAGACTTTAAGGCCAGCGTGTCGTGAGAGAACGGCTAAAAGCATGTTGAGGCGCGTGCCATCCAACCCCGTGGCTTTGCGGGTTGGCGTACTGTAACCTGCAGGAGAGATTAGAGCTTGGATTTCCACCAAAAGAGGACGACGTCCCTCTAGAACGCAACCAATGGCTGAACCAGGAGCTGATGTTGGACGATTTTCAATTATGGTGGCTGAAGGATCTTGGACAATTCTTAAACCGGTTTCTGTCATATCTAACAAAACAATCTCATCCGTGGAACCGAAGCGATGTTTGATAACTCGCAAAATTCTATAACGATGTAAACGATCTCCTTCGAGATTTAAGACCGTGTCCACAATATGTTCTAAAACTCGCGGACCGGCAATATCGCCATCCTTGGTAACTTGACCAACTAAAATGATAGGCACTGAAGTTTTCTTGGCGGTTTGAGTTAAAATTGCGGTTGAAGTTTTAACTTGATTAATCGAACCGGCTTCACCAGTTACTTCGGCTGTTTTTATAGATTGGATTGAATCGATTATAACAAGATCCGGTTTTTCGACCTCTATTGTTGCCGAGATGACTTCTGTTTGAGTATCTTCTAAGAAATATAAGTTATTTGGTGTGGAATTGGATAAGCGTTTGATTCGAAGATTGATTTGAGAAGGAGATTCTTCTCCGGTAACATAGATGATTTTTTTGCCATCTTGAGCCATTTTTAGAGCAAGTTCGGTTAATAATGTGGATTTACCCATACCCGGTTCTCCGGCAATTAAAGTTACAGATCCGGGAACCAAATTATTGCCAAGAACCGTATCAATCGCTTCCAAGCCAACAATTGTTCCACGTTTTACGTTAGCATCATTTTGCATTAAGGATTGAAAAGAGGTCAATTTAGCAGGAGATGCTTTAATCATGAAGCTGGAATTAGATTCTAAGCTTGGCAAAACGGTTTCTTTACTGATAGTGCCCCAAGAACCACAAGATTCGCAACGTCCACTCCATTTAGGAAATTGAGCGTCGCATTTGGAACAGGTATGAATGGGTGTGGATTTGGGCATAACGTATATAATAAATTATAAGATTATTAAATACAATAATTGTGCTATGTAAAATAATTTGATAATAGATTGGAATGATGATACAATATTTAATAAAAATATAAATGTTTATTAAACTTCGTTTTATATTTTATTTTCAAATTTTGATTTTGGTTTTTTTATGTTTTATAAGCTTTTCTGTAAATGCGGCAGAAGATGATGTTTATTATGCACCGGAGTTAAACGTTTCGATTCAGGGTTTAGATTTTACGGAAAGCCCTATTATTATTAATGGTGATTATATAACTATTCCTTTTTTAGCAACGTATATTTATGCTTTTTTTAAATATTCAGTTGGTATTGCTGTGCTGGTTGCTGCAATTATGTTGATTTATGGTGGCTATTTATATCTTTTGTCTTCAACAGGAATTCAGGTTCAAAATGCTAAGCAAAAAATGATTGATGCTATAGTGGGTATGGTTATTTTTTTAGGCGCTTATGTAATTATTGCTAACATTAATCCCAATTTACTTAATTTTTCAGGTTTAACCATGTTAAAAACAGAACAGAAATTGTGGGGTGAAGCTTATCCTGATAGTAGTATTGAAGATATATTGGGTGACTCTACAGTTTCTTCTCAACAATCTTTTCAATCATCTACAGCAGATCAGGTTTTATCAGAAGGAGAGGATAGAGGTGGAAATAAAGGCTGTGTAGTTAATCCTAAATATAAACCAGCGAGAGCGATATGCACTACCGTAGAATCGTGTAAGTGTGCTACTGGAGAGTTGGAATATGATACATCTGTTTATCCAAAATTAAGTGATTTGGCGAATTTTAACGAAATTTCAAATCTAACTCCGGAAGAACAAATAAAGCAATATGGTTTATATTTTCCTAAAGAAGGTGGAGGAGCTTATTTAATACCGGAAGCAAAAAATGCTTTAATTAAAGCTGGTGAAATCGCAAAAGCGCAGGGGTATTTTTTGTATGTACCTGTAACAACGAGGCCTGTTGAAGCTCATTTGAAGGAATGGTGTAATAGGATGACGACTGGTAATAAGAATAGTGGTGGTTTAACTTTTCCGGGAGCATCTCCTCATAATTTAGGCTTGGCCATTGATGTAAATTTAGGCGGTTTGTCAGACAAGAGCTATATGTTGCGAACTTTAAAGATTAAAAAAGGAAAGAAAAAAGAATATTTAAAAATAGATGATAAATTTGCTAATTTATTGACTGTTGGAGGTCCGCTTTGTGATAAAAAAACTAATGTAAATCAAGTTGATGGAACGGTTTCGATGGGTATTGAAAATTCTAAAATTTTACAAAAGATATTAGCTGAAGCTGGTTGGCGTAGAATGTGCTCAGAGATGTGGCACTATAATTATTCTGGAGTTTATTCTATTGATTGTACGGAATGTGCTTTCCCGCCAACACCTCCACATAGTCTTATGAAAAATTGTGATGTGAAATACAAGCCTTAATTTTTTATTCTTCTAAGCTTAAACAGCAACGAAAGCCATTTTCATGTGAACGATAGTTGGAAGTATGTTCGCTTCCAGACGTTACTGTACATGAAGGCAAAGAACCAACATTTGAATTGTTTTTTCCCAAGTGATGCAAAGGTGACCAGTAGAAACCGGCCCACATATAAGGCTTTGCTTTACTGGTTGCACCTTTTTTTGCTATCTCCATACGTTCTTCTATGCTTTTTGAAGCGCCTAATTCACTTAAAACAATTTCTTGTGTATTGGCTAACAAATCATAAACACCTTCAACTGAACGACAATTGATTCTTTCTCCACTAGGTTCTTGTTTAGCAAATTTATCTATAGCGTCTTTCCAAGCATCATATAAACGCTTGTATCGAGGATCAGTTAATTTTGGATTATCAGGATTCAGAACACTATATTCTTTTGTGAAATAAACTGTTAAACTTTCGTAAGCTTTTATTAATTTTTCTGTTTGATAAACATCACTTTTACTGTCGTAATTACATGGAGCTGGTTCATTGTTATTGTTTCCTTTTAATTTGGCTGAGGGCCCCTTACCCTCGTAATACCATCGTCCTCTAATGTATTCAGTTCCAAACATAACAGTTTGCGTTCCTTCAGGCCCAAGACAGGCTCGTTGAAATTCGTCAATTGTACAAAGTCTTTTTCCTCGTTCATTACACCACCAGTCTGCTTCAGGATCAGCTACGCCAATGTATGGTTTTACGCCTGGCATATTGGGAGCTTCGAATTTATCCATACAAAAAGACTTTACATTTTTTGTTGTTTTGGCGGTATAGGCAGGGCTATTTTTTATCATAATCATGCCATTTGGACATTGTCCTTGTGCAATGTAATTTCCTTGAGTGTCTTGAACCGGTTGTTTTTTTATCTCTGCTGGACTTGTAACAGGCGTGGTGCCTCCGTATCTTATTACAGGCATTAAAGTTGGAGATTTAGGAGTGGCGGCTTTTATTACTTCGGCTTTGACTATTGGTGCATTAAGATTGTAAGATGCTTTTTCAACTTGAGTAATTTGTAGATATGATAGATAGGTTAAGTTTGGATTAATATTAACTAAGATTAAATATGATCCCAAAACAATAACCATACCCATAACAGCATCAATGATTATTTCTTTAGAATGTGCTATTTTTGCACCGGTAGAAGCTATTATGTATTTAATTCCTCCAATGATAATCATTATAGCCGCTAAGATTAAAGCAACCCCTGTTAGATATTTCTGCAATGCTGAAATGTATTGTGCTAAATAAGGTACTAAAAGAGATTGACCGGATTCATTAATAGTATCAGAAAAATTTAAACCAGGTATGGATATATTAAGAATCGGAGCTGTATTTTTGATTTCATTTGTAATGACAGAATTGCTTGTTGTTTGTTTAGTTTCTAATGGTAATGATTTAGGATTAAATTTATCTATAATAACAGGATCATTTGGGCAGATTGAATTTGGAGATGTTCCTAATTTGGAACATTGAATATTTGTGAGTGTGTTAGAGTCGCATGTTACAGTAATGTTATTTTCGAATTTTTGTTGAAGAATGCTAATTGAGTTGTTTAAAGATTGCCCTTTGGGTATTTGTATACAGAAACTGGCGCTTTTTTCTATTGATTCTACTTGACAAATATAACAATTAAAAGTTATTTGCGCTTTAACGGGTGTTGTTAATGTTAAAATAAAAATTAAACTTAATAAATAAGTAATATTTTTTAAATATTTAATTATACTTAATTTATCCATGATATTATGTTAGTTTTTGCTGAGGTTAATATTTTGATTGTGATATTATTTGCAAAAAGGGAAGCGAGCTTGCATTTCATTATATTTATTTAGTACGTATTGGGCAAATTCATCGGTTTTCATACCAACGCATTCTTGGTCTGGATTAGAAGGGCAATGACCATACAATGTAGATCCTTTATTTTTCTTTGCTTTCAACTCTGCGCATATATATGAATCTTTTTCGCAATCATTAGGCGTTTTTCCTGGAATGGATACACCATATGGAACGCATGATTTGGCTAAAACTGATGCACGATCTTGATTAACAGCATTTTTAATACGTATGTTTGGTTCAACTTTGCAGTTTGTTTTATTGATCCATCTTTTCATTGAACCTCCTCCCGCTCCATATCTTGCGATGGTTTGTATTTCATTTTTATTTACATTTGTATTTGATAGTTCGCCATAATATACATAAGCTGCTACATAAGAAGAAACTTGAGGATGCGCTATTACCCAATCTATACGTTCATTTCTTTCTTCTTTAGTCATTTTTCTTTTACCATTAGTCCAAGCAGGAAATTCTGGGAATTTTTTTCGTAATAGATTGACAACTTTATTGCTAAAACCTGCATTATCAAGGAAGAAATTTACATGTGTGCCACAATATCCAATCGCTGTAGCATCATACTGACTTCTATTTATAAATTCAGCTTCGTATCGCCATTTGAATCCAGATTCATGATTGCAGATCGCTAATAAGACGCAGGGGTCTATTTGGAATTCTTTAGCATAGCGTACTATGTCTTGTGCTATTGCTTGTTTATCAGAAGGGTTGCCAATAGATCGTAATGCTTCACTAGGCCTTTCAGTGGCAGATCCTACTATTTCATCCCATGGAACTTTTTCAACAAACGGCAAGGTTAGGCTTTCGAGTTGAGTAAGATTTGGATTGATATTAGCAAGAATTACGTATGCTCCTAAAACTATAGCTAAACCCATCAAAGCATCGATTATAATTTGTTTACCGGATTGGATTTTAGAAGCTGTGGCTGAAACTACATAGCGAAAACCGCCGTAAATAATCATTATGGCGGCTGCAATTAAACTTATGCCGATTAATAATTTGTAAAATGCTTGAATGTATTGACCAAGATAAGGGATGGATAACATGCCTTGTTGTAAAGAAGGATTAGAGAATTTTGCACCAGGTATGTCTATGTTTAATTTGAATGGAGTGGGTTTGAATTCAGTTGATTCGGAGGAAGGAGGGGGTTCTGTGGATTCAGGCGCTTTGGGAAGAATGTCGTTAAGTTTGAATGCGGTAGCGGTTGTATTAGGATTGTTGACACAGACTCCACCATCTTTCACCAAGCGACAAGTAGAGTTATTGTTTTCGGTTTTGCATGTGGCGGATTTTAATTCATCGTTTACGGATCCCAAATTAGTGCAAGAATTGTTTTCTTGGCTGATACAAATGGTTCCGGTTTTTATTTGAGGGTGATTACAAGTGCAACAAGACGCATACGCAAAAAGAGGGAAATTTAAAGAAAAAAATACAATAATAAATAACAGCGTTTTGGTGAAAAACACATTTAAAGATTTTTGTTCAAAAATTGAATTAATTTTTAATATAGTCTCTAAGAGCATTGATGATTTTTTCAATATTGGCTTCGGATGCGGGTATGGCTTCGGTGCCCACAAAAACAAAAGGGGCTTTGTCAATGCCATCGCCTTTGGCTATTTGAATCGCTGTTTTAACGCTTTCACGAATTACGGAATTATTTTGACAAACGTGAATCATTTCAGGGTCAGCGCTAAATTCTTCAATTATTTGTTTTAAGCGTGAACGACTAAGTTTTTTGCCGGATTCTTTAAGCAGTGCTTCGTGCAAGGGCCAATTTTGCTCTAATAAACGTGAACATTCAGAAGCTATAGCAGATTCAAAACCCATGTCGCCATCTTTGGTTGTTTCGGGGAGATAATGCCAATTTAAACGAACTAGATCTTCGTAAGGCAATAATTTAGAAACAAGCTCAACTAGCAAGGCATTTGATGCGAGGTTCGTATAATCTCCGTAAAATATCAATCCATAAGAAGAGGTGACTGATCCGATAATGAAAGCGTCGTAAGGAGTTAAAGCGCGCGGTTTAATTTGATCATAAGGTACTGATTTTGGAGGTATTTCATTAACCAGATCAATTGGAGGAGCTCCGGCTATGTATGTGCTCGTTGAAATTTTATACCATTTATATCCGGCTGAACCGATAAAAATAACTATGGCAAAAATGATGATCAATATTGCTGTTTTTTGCGCGTTTAAATGTAGTTGCATAGTTTAAAGGTCAAATTTATACAAGTGTCCGGTTATGGTATCGGTGTAAATTATTTGGTTTTGTTCGGAGTTTAATTGAGGGTTATTAATAGGACGAGTTAAAGGAGTTTGATTGATTTTTTTTGCTGTGCCGGTTTTTAAATCTATACGATAAATATTATCTGATACTGAAGACACAAGATTACGATCCCAGCCAGCGCCATCTGGAAGGGCTATCGGAACTCCGCAATAGATTGTTTGTTCATCATCCCAAACACATTTGTCGGCCCATGTATTGATATTTAATTGACGGCGATTTCGTCCTATTTCAGCGCCTGAAGCATCAGAAATCCAAAGCATGGGTTTATAGTTATCACGCGCGTGATAAATACTGTAAAGCAATTGTTTACCAGTTGGCGACCAAGATGGTAAAAAGCCCTTGCCGGCAACTTTTAGAGGTCTGTAAGATTCGTGATTTTTGCCCAAAAGAAGAATCTCTTCACCGTCATCTGGCAAAGGATCTCCGGTTTTTGAAAACCCTACAACTCTGTTATTTGGCGACCAACTGGGAATTACTCTGTCGGCATTGGAACCGAGCTCATATAGGGCTGTGGCTTCGTTACCGTTAGCATCAGACACCACTAAAAAGCGATTACGTTCATCTAGGCCAATACTTTTAGCTACAATTTTATCTTCAATAGGAGAAAAAGCAAAATCTTCCCAATGAGATGGTAAAGTGACTTGGCGATCTTCATCGAAATTGTAATAAATGTTACTTCCGTCTGGGAATTCTAAAATAACTTGATTGCTGATATTGGACCAATTTATGGTTTCGACGTTTAAAAATTGACGATTGGAAAGTTTTTGTTCTTTTCCGTCGGGAGTCAGTTGATAAAAACGACCATCAAGCGGATCGTAATAACGAGGCAGGCCATTTTTTGATAAACTTAAAGATTGAGTGACTTTTGATCGTAAAACATCAGTAGTTGCGGTTTCTGTGATTTGACTTGATACCTGATCCGCAACAGGAAGGCCTGTGGGTTGCGAAGGAATAAAAGGTTGTTCGGCAGTTCTTTCGCCGGAAAGTGTGAGAGCGCCGGTGTAAGCAGGTGGAGTCTCTTCGGTATCGAGAGTGGGCGAAGGCAGAGGTTTGAAAAAGAAATAATATAAAGCATAACCGGTGCCTATCGTAAAAGTTACAAAAAAGATAATAAATAAGATTTTTTTTTGAGTTTCGGTTATGGAGATCATATAAATAAGCGAGGTTGGTTTATTATTATTATATAGGTTTGACTGCGGTTGATCAATTTTTTATAAAATTCCTAAATCTATAATATCAAAATAATCTAAACCTAACACTCCGGCTAACCAGAGAAGGGATCCGATAATCGGTATTATAAAACCAGTCGATGTGAATATGGATATACAAGAGGCTCCGCATAAAGCGCAATCGGCGCAGACGATGATAGCATCTTCAATGAGATATGTTGAGGGTATGATGCGAGTTTTAAAAGTATATTTATTGATCATTTGAATGTTGGCTGTAATTATTAAAACTATCAAAGAAAAAATTGTAACACTGGACACCAATTCACCGGCTTTAAGAATATTCCAAAAAGATCGTGCTGATTGTTGCATTTTGCGTGCAGCTTCTATATTGCCTTCTATGGCTTTAGCCGCGCCTAAAGCTTTAGCGGTTTTTTCCATGTGCATGGCCGAAGCTATGTTTTGCGCTGTTTGAATATCTGAAGATGGTTTTTTGGGTGATTTTTCGTCAGTTGGTGTTTGTTCTTCGGTTGTTTGTTCGATTTCTTCTTCTGTTTGTTCAGGGACTTTGGTTGATGGAGATGTTGTTTCTGCGCTGGAAGTGACAGTAGCTGGTGATTCGGCTTTGGAGTCGGTTTGTTTTGCGTCAGCAACTCCGGTTGCGCTGGCGGTGGCTGCCATTTTTTCTTGACTAAGTTGCATTGCGCGTTGACGTTCTAAATCAGACATGACAGGACCTCCTCCGCGTTCATCTGTTTCTGATTTAGTGGGTGTTGACATGGATCCTGGAGCTTGAGCTTCACGTCCAAAAGCGCTTTGACTTTTTAATGGATCAAATTGACCGGGCAGAATAGGATCGCCTCCGGCGCCTGCATCGGCCAACATTTCTTCGCGCGTTGGACCTGTACCCGGAGCATTATCTAAACGAGCGCGTTGTTGATTTGCTTGTAAACGTGAAGCCATTTGTATGGGGCTTACCAGCCTTACAATAGCTTGAGGTCCAACGGAACGAGATGGACTTTTTTTAGATTTTTTACTGATAGGCAAGGCAGAGCCGGCTCCGGTTAAGCGAGGCGTGATCTTTGGTGTTGATGGTTCAGTTTTGCGAAGAATTTTGTTACTGGGAGGTTTTTGAGGTGTTCTTTTTTCGGTTGGGGTATCGGGTGGATACTTTAATCGCTTGGATTGACGCGTTAAAGAATTGTCATTAGCCGGGGTATCCCAATTTTCATCAATTTCCGAAGTGTCAGGAGGAGTTGAGGTTGCCGGGGTATCCCAATTTTCATCAATTTCCGATGTATCTGGAGGAGTTGAGGTTGCCGGAGTATCCCAATTTTCATCAATTTCCGAAGTGTCAGGAGGAGTTGAGGTCGCCGGAGTATCCCAATTTTCATCAATTTCCGAAGTGTCAGGAGGAGTTGAGGTTGGTTTATTATTAGCCGTATTCGAAGAAGGGCGATTATTGTCGCTCGTATTAGGCTGTGTTTTTTTGGCTGTTCCTCCTTGTGGCATAATTAATAATATACGTTATGGCTTATTAATCATCAGCCACTAATAACTAACCATAAATTGTATAACTTTTTGGTCAGTTATCATTTTACCATTATTTTGCCATTTTGTGTTGTGAAACGTATTAGACGTTTGTTACGGCGATTGATTAAGTGTTGAGAGATGACAGAAGTTATTTCACGTTCAACTAAATGGCGAATGGCTCGGGCGCCTTGTTCAGAAGGGAGGGGTCGTGATATTAGCCATTCGCGAACGCTTTCAGGAATTTCGCAAGTTACTTTTTGCATGTTTTGTAAACGAGCGCAAACTTGAGTGATTTCTGAATCTAAAATATTTCTTAAATGTGAAATATCTAAAGATTGGAAGGTGATTATGCGATCAAGGCGATTTAATAGTTCGGGCTTGAAATGTTCTTTTACTTGTTCATTTAAAATTGCGGAAATGGCAATGCGTTCATTGCCAAAGCCGATTGATTTTTTATCCACATGTTCGGAACCGGCATTGGAAGTCAAGATTATGTAAGAATGCGCAAAAGAGATTGTGCGCCCAGTGGCGTCAGTTATTTTACCGTCTTCCAAGATTTGTAAAAGTGTGTGTTGAACATCTGGGTGCGCTTTCTCAATTTCATCAAAACAAACAACAGCGTGTGGGCGCTTGCGAATAGCGTCTGTGAGTTTAGCGCTTTCACGATAGCCAACATAACCGGCCGGGGATCCGATTAATTTGGAAATGGTATGTGGCTCTGCGAATTCACTCATATCAAGTTTAATTAAAGCGTCTTCGTTGGCAAAAATTTCACGGGCAATGGAGCGAGCGAGTTCGGTTTTGCCTGTACCTGAAGGACCAACAAAAAGCA
This sequence comes from uncultured Gammaproteobacteria bacterium, assembly GCA_964563385.1. Classification (GTDB taxonomy): domain Bacteria; phylum Patescibacteriota; class Patescibacteriia; order 2-12-FULL-60-25; family 2-12-FULL-60-25; genus MWCR01. Next base: position 51,329 of record CAZLVV010000002.1, on the reverse strand, counting down.
TTGAAGCTTTAGGACGTCTATTATCCTGCAGGCCAAGGCGAGCTCGGCGGATAACATCCGAAACGGCTTGAATAGCTTGATCTTGGCCGTAAATTTGGTGACGCAAACGTTCTTCTAGGCCATTGAGTCGTTCACGTTCGGAAGCTAAGATCATTTCTAAGGGCACGTTGGATATGCGCGCAACGACACGAGCCACGTCTTCGGGCAAGATTCGTGGACGTTCTTTTTGCAATGATTGATTTTTTTCATTTTCCATTTGATTGCGATTGGCAATTAATTTTTCAGCTTCACGTGTTAACGCTTCGGCGCGCGTGAGGTCTTGATTGCGTAAACTTTCTTCAGAAGCATGAATTTTTTCTTGAATAGCCGCATCTAAAACCGCTAAACGTTCGCGAAATTCACGGGATTGGCGACGAGCGGCAACCGAAGCGGCGGCTTCATCTAGTAAATCTACAGCTTTATCTGGAAAAAGACGATCCGTTAAGAAGCGTTCAGCAAAATCCACGGCTGCGACTAAAGTTTGTGGCGCATAAATTACTTTATGATGTTTAGCGTAACGTTCTTCTAGACCCTTAAGCATTTCAAGTGTTGCAAATTTATCGGGTTCATTGATGACTATGGGTTGAAAACGACGTTCTAAGGCCGAGTCTGGTTCTATGTGTTTTTTATATTCGGACCAAGTAGTGGCGCCAATACAGCGAATGAAGCCTCGTGCTAAAGCTGGTTTCAAAATGTTGGCTGCGTCTAAAGATCCGGATGTGGAACCTGCTCCAACAATATTATGTATTTCATCAATAAATAAAATGATATGAGGATTTTTGCTTGCTTCTTCAACAATTTGTTTGAGTCGAGCTTCGAATTCACCGCGATACATTGTTCCGGCCACCGTGGAAGCTAAATCCAAACTAAGGATTTTGTGTCCATACAAAGCATCCGGCACATCCCCATCGGCTATTCTTTTGGCAAGACCTTCGACAATTGCTGTTTTTCCAACGCCAGGATCTCCTAGTAGAATCGGGTTGGATTTAGTCCTGCGGATTAGAATTTCGATAATGCGGTTAATTTCTGTATTTCTACCGATCACCGGATCCAAAGAAAAAACAATATCTTTATGAGTTATGTCTCGCGCGAATGAGTCTAGCGCTGAAGATGATGATTGACGATTTGTTTGTTGCGGAAAAGTTGGAGTTAATAAATCATCTTCTGGTAAAATGGATGGAAGAAAATCTTCATTTAAAGTTTGGTTGCTTATTTGATTTAATTCTGGAAAATTGGATTCGGATTTTAAAATTGCTTCGATTTGGTTTTTTAATGTAGTTAAATTAACTTTTTGTTGTTTAAAAAACTCCAGAACTTTTTTGTCTTCGGATTCAATCAAGGCCGCAACCAGATGCTCTGTTCCCACGAATTTATGTCCGTGCAAGTGTGCTATAACCACGCATTTTTCGATGATTTTTTTAACCGGATCGCTAAGATCAAGCGCTATTAATGATTTTTTATTAGCCGGAGTACCACGGAAAAATTCTGAAGCTACTGTTACAGTACAACCTGCTTTATTCAATATTTCACCTCCCAAAGCCCCTTTTTCATTTAAAAGACCAACGATAATATCTCCTGGCTCCACCACTGCTCTGCCATTGGATACAGCGAAACTCAAAGCTTTTTGCAAAGCTTCTTTAAGATGGGTGGTAAAGCGGTTGATTAAATCGTTGGGTGACATACTTATATCAAAAATAATTTGCTTTTATTTTTAATGAAGTGGTTTGAATTAGGAGAATAAAATGAATATTACGAATATTGTATATTGTAAGTTTTTTGTTATGGATTGTTGAGCATCCCTCGAAGTTTGTTGATACGGTCGTTGATTGGAGGATGGGTAGCAAAAAAGCCGGATATTTTTTCGGATAATTTTTTGGCTTTAGGGTCAGAAATCCAAAGATGATTTGTGGCTTGAGATTGTTGGCGCATGGGGGTGGCGTTATCGCGAATTTTTTCTAAGGCCGAAGCCAATCCTTCGGGATAGCGGGTTAATAAAGCTCCTGATGCGTCGGCCATGTATTCGCGACTACGAGAAATAGCCAATTTGATAAGCTCTGCGATTATGGGTGATAAAATTATGAATAAGAGCCCGATAATCATTATTGCGGGATGGCCGTTTTTGCGATCATTGCTTCGTAATAATGAAGAGCGGAACATCCAATCACCTAGCATGACTATTGCGCCTACTAAAACACCAATAAAAACCATGATGCGAGTATCATAATTTTTTATATGCGCCAATTCATGCGCGAGCACTCCTTCGAGCTCTGTTTTGTTAAGTATTTGCAGTAAGCCCGTTGTAACAGCGACACTGGCATGTTGAGGGTCTCGGCCCGTAGCAAAGGCATTAGGAGAGGTGTCGTTAACAATAAAGATTCGTGGCATGGGAATACCGGCGGTAATAGAAAGATTTTCCACGGTATTCCAAAGAGTTGGAAATTGAGATTTATCTTTTAATTCGTGAGCGCCTAAAGTTGCTAAAGTAATCGCAGAACCGGCATACCAAGAAATAAGAGTCCAGACAGTAGAAATAATTAATGCCAAAATTAACCCCGTGTAACCATATCCATTGATATAACCATATAAATAACCCACTAGTGCTAAAAATACAATAAACGAAGCGATGAGAAATATGGTTTTTCTTTTGTTGGAATCAATTTGGTTATACATATTTATAAAATCTTATCAGCTTTCAAGTGTTTGTTTGTTGTTTTAAAAAAATATTTTATTTAGCAATAAGCCGAAAGTTCCGAACGTTAGGTTCGGAACTTTGAAGATTGGAAGTTAGTTGTTATCAGCTGGTTTGTTGCTGAAATCAACAATTGGCACAGCTTTAGCCTCTTCTTCGGCTTCGAAGAACTTATAGGCTTTAAATCCGAGCATGCCAGCTATGATATTGGTTGGGAAAACTTGCAGTTTGATATTGAAGTCACGAACATTGCCATTGTAAAAACGTCGTGAAGCTTGAACTTTGTTTTCTGTATCAGCTAATTCTTGTTGTAAATGCAAAAAATTTTGATTAGCTTTGAGTTCTGGATAATTTTCAGCAACAGCAAAAAGGGTTTTTAAAGTTCCCATTAGTTGATTTTCGGTATTGATTTTTTCTTCAATGGTTTTTGCTTGTACGGCATTTGCGCGAGCTTCGGTAACTTGAGTAAAAACAGAGGCTTCGTGCGAAGCATAACCTTTTACTGTGTTTACTAAATTGGGAATAAGATCATGACGACGCTTTAATTGAACGTCAATATCCGAAAAAGCTTCTTCGGTGCGGTTTTTGGCTTTAATAAGACCGTTATAAACCGCAATGAGCCAAGCGCCAATAACTATGATAGCGATGAGAAGTATCCAAAAAATTGTCATATTTATATATTAAATAATAATTATTAAACTAATAAATAACAAAGAAAGCGAAATTGATTTTTATTATTTTAATTTTTGCTTTTTGTTAATTAAATTATACGCTTAGTGTAGACGAATTGTCGCGTTTGGTCAATAATATAAATATATGCAAGAGGATATTTTTTCGGTTTTTAAATCATATGACATACGTGGAGAGTCGCCGGCTGTAATAAACGCTAATTTTGCGGAAAAATTGGGTTTGGCTGTTATCAAAACTCTAAACCCAAAAAAAGTTATGATTGGCAAGGATATGAGATTGACATCATCGGAATTGGAGGATGCGCTTATAATGTCATTGATCCAAAATGGAGTTGATATTGTGAGAATCGGGCAATGTTCAACTCCAATGTTTAATATTTTAATGGGAATGGCAGAAGGGGAGTTTGATTTGGGAATTATGATTACCGCTAGTCATAATCCTGGAAAATATAATGGGTTTAAGTTTATAACAGGAAAAATGCTTCCGCTTGGATTGGGGTCCGGACTTGAGAAAATTAGAGATAATTTTAATGAATTAAATAATGAACAATTAATATCTAATGATCAGCGTGAAACATTGATTGTTAAAGATCAAATATTGCAAACGGGGAAACTTGTTGAAGATACTAAAGCGCTTGAGAAATATGTTGATTATGTGATTGAGAAAGCGGAATTATCAAATCAAATGCCAGAAATGAAAATTGTGATTGATGCGGGAAATGGCATGGCAGGGTTTGTTTTGCCAAAATTGCTTGAAAAATTACCGTGGTTAAAAGTTACGCGTTTGTATTTTGAACCTGATGGCAATTTTCCAAATCATGAGGCCAATCCAATTAAAGAAGAAACGCTAGACGCTTTGAAGAAAAAAGTTGTGGAAATAGGCGCTGTTATGGGAATCGCTTTTGATGGCGATGCGGATAGAATTGGTTTTGTGGACGAGAAAGGCGAGCAAATTCCTGGCGATATTGTGACTGCTATCTTTGCGAGAATAGAATTGGCTAAATTTGGATCAGGCAAAGTGTTAAATGATGTAAGATCTTCTTGGTCCGTGAAAGATGCTATTGAGAATGCTGGAGGGGAGTCTGTTTTATCAAAAGTGGGTCATGCAAATATAAAAAATCAAATGAAGGAGGTTGATGCGGTTTTTGCGGGCGAGCTTTCTATGCATTATTATTTTAGGGAGTTTTGGAATATGGAGTGTGGAGATTATGCGATGTTGGTTTTACTGAAAGAGTTAATCAATCCGTTTAAAAATTTAAGTGATTATTGGAAAAGCTTGCGGAAATATTTTCATTCAGGAGAGATGAATTTTGAAGTAAAAGATAAAGATGGATTGATTAATAAAGTTATTAACGAATATGAAAGCAAAGCTACCAAGATTGTAGATATTGATGGAAAACGTTTGGAATTTGGAGATTCTAAAGATGATGAAGCGTGGTGGTTTAATTTACGGAAATCTAATACTGAACCGCTTATTCGGCTTAATTTGGAAGCGACAACAGATCAATTGAAGAATAAAAAAATTAAAGAAATTATGGATATAATTAATGAATAACAAATAGTAGAATGTGAAGAGAGATAGATTTTATTATTTATTTTAGTTTTAATATTATTTTGCTAAATGCAAGTGAGGCATGAATATGATTGGTTTATTTGATTCGGGGGTGGGGGGATTGACAATAGTGCGTGAGCTTTTAAAAAAATATCCGGATGTAAGTTTTGTGTATCTTGGCGATACGGCGCGATATCCGTATGGAAATAAAAGTAAGGAGACGGTAGAGAAGTACGCGGTGGAAGATGCAAGGTTTGTAATAAATAAAGGGGCGAAATTAGTTATAATTGCTTGCAATACGGTTAGCTCTTTGGCGATGGATAAATTGAGAGCCACATTTCCTGAAGTATCGTTTTTGGGAGTGATTGAACCTGCAGTAAGATTAGCCGTAGATCATAGTAAAACTTCGGTTGGAATAACGGGAACTCGCGCAACAGTGGGATCGGGAATTTATGAACAGATCTTAAAAAATTTAAATCCAAAAATTAAGGTTTATCAAAAAGCTTGTCCTCTTTTTGTGCCCTTGGTTGAAGAAGGATTGATTGATGACCAGGTAACAAAGATTATGATTCGCAGATATTTAACTCCTTTGAGGCAAAAAAATGTGAAATCATTGATTTTAGGATGCACACATTATCCGTTTTTACAGCCTTTGATTGAGAGATTTATGGGTAAGAAAGTTAAAATTATTAACTCCGCAGAGGCTGTGATTGATAAGGCGTTCGAATTATATCCGAATTTATTTACAACCACAGTGGATCGGAAACAAGAGATTTTATTTACAGATACATCGACGCATTTGGATGCTTTGATTGCGAAATGGCTAAAAGTTAATATTAAAGTAAAAAAGGTTGTTTTGTAGGATTTTAGTTTTTACGACATGAATCAATTATATTTAAATTACCTCAAAAATAGGTTTTTCACTCTTCACAAAACCTTATTATTTAAGTAACATACTCGCATGACTGTATTTATCATATTTCTTTTGGTTTTGTCGGTTTTGGTGCTTATTCATGAAGCTGGGCACTTTTTAGCCGCAAGACTTTTTAAAGTTAAAGCTGAAGAATTCGGCTATGGATTTCCTCCACGTATTTTTGGGTTTGTGAAAGTTGATGGCAAGTGGAAATACGTTAGTCGCAAAGATGAAACAAAGTATAAAAATACTATTTGGTCAGTAAATTGGCTTCCATTTGGCGGTTTTGTTAGAATTAAGGGAGAAAATCCGGATGATGATGTAAATGATTCGGATTCATTTCATGCGGTTGCAATTTGGAAACGTATTATAATTCTTGCGGCCGGAGTAACCATGAATTGGTTTTTGGCTTTTGTTTTATTTGCCTTAATTTTTATGCTGGGCGTGCCGACGATTTTGGAAGATTTGCCAAAAGGAGCGGTTATAGAAGATAAAACGATCAATATTACGCAGACTTTAAAAGATCAACCGGCTGAAAAGGCGGGTTTAATGGCCGGAGATCAAATTATTAAAATAGCAGGGCAAACTCCGATTGATTATCCGGATGCGGTAAGGTTGATCGGAGAACAGGGTGAAAATTCATTTGAAATGATTATTAAGCGTGATGAATTGGAAAAAGCAATACAATTGAATCCAACATTTATTCCGGAAATAAATAAAGCGGGTATAGGGGTGGCCATGGCAGATGTGGGTATTGTTAAGTTTGCTTGGTATCAAGCTGTTTGGCAAGCCGGAATTACGACTTATACATATACAAAAATGATTTTATTTGCTTTTGCGGGAATCATTAAAGATATTGTTACATTTAATGGAGTTGATGAAAATGTTTCTGGTCCGGTTGGTATAGCGATATTAACTGGTCAATTTGCTAAACAAGGAGTTGTTCCATTATTACAATTCATGGCAGTTCTTTCGATTAATCTTGCTGTGATCAATTTTTTACCAATTCCGGCATTGGATGGAGGCAGGGTGGTGTTTTTGCTTATAGAAAAAGTTCGTCGCAAAGCATTGCGCCCGAAATTAGAAGCCATGATTCATCAAATTGCTTTTTTATCACTGATTCTTTTAGTTATTTTAGTAACTTTTAGGGATTTGGTTAAATATGGTGGAGCTATTATGGGAGGGATTAAAAATCTTATAGGAATATAATTATCGTTAAATGTAAAAGTTTAAGATCAAATATTTATTGCTAAATTGTTAGATGTTTGACGTAAAATAAGATATGAAAAATCAATTAGAAGCCTTAAGACTAGAAATATTTAAAGAAATTGGCGGAGCAGAGACGCTTGAAGATTTAGATAAACTTGAGATTAAATATTTGGGGCGCAAAGGCGAGTTAACCGCAATGTTAAAAGAGCTGGCTACTGTTCCTACTGAAGAGAGGCCAGTTTTGGGAGCCCTTGCCAATGATGTAAAGCAAGCAGGATTGGATTTGTTGGAAAAGAGACGCAAAGAATTGATGGATAATCGTTTTGCTAAGCTTGTTGAAACTGAACGCGCGGACATGACAGAGCCTGGAAATCGTCCGGCTGAAGGTCATTTTCATTTGCTTACACAAACCATTAGGGAGATTACGGCTATTTTTGAGCGTATCGGATTTTATCGTACTCGCTATCCCGAAGTTGATTGGGACTGGTATGCGTTTGAATCGCTTAATATGCCTCCTGATCATCCGGCGCGAGATGATTGGGAGACGTTTTTTATGGATGCGGTTTCATCGGATAAACAAAAAGAGGGTAAAATGGTTTTGACGCCACATACATCAAATGCGCAAGCGCATGAGTTGGAACGTGGAGAGTTTCCGATTAGAATGCTAAATATTGCTAAATGCTATCGTAGACAGTCTGATGTTACGCATGCGCCTATGTTTCATCAGTTTGAAGGATTATATGTAGATAAGGGCGTTAATCTTACACATTTACGCGGTATTTTGGATTATTTTGCGGAGCAGTTTTTTGGTTCGGGCAGAATTTCACGCATCCGTCCGCATCATTTTAGATTTACCGAGCCTTCTTTTGAAGTCGATATTTCCTGTGGAGTTTGCGGAGCTACTGGAATAGTTAATGGCAAAAAATGTAAAGTTTGCAAGCGGGGATGGTTAGAAATTGGTGGGTCTGGCATGGTGCATCCAAATGTACTTAAAGCTTCGGGCGTGGATCCTAAGAAATATTCGGGTTTTGCTTTTGGTTGGGGTATTGAAAGAGTTGCTATGATGAAAGAGGGCACGCAATTGGATGATATTCGTATTCTTTATCAAAATGATATTAGATTTTTGAAGCAATTTTAATGTCTAAAAATCTATCAAAATCCGTTAAAATATTGTTAGTTAGTTTGAAGTATTTAGTGGATAATGAATGACTATGTTATTTTTTGAAATGTTTGATTTAATTTAATATGAATTTACTAGTATCTTACGACTGGCTTAAGGAATATGTCAGTTTAAAACAAACACCGGAAGAATTTGCAAGCAAGATTTCGCTTTGCGGGCCATCGGTGGAAAAAATTTTACCGGCTACAGTTGATTTGGATGGTATTTATGTGGGTAAAATCAATAAGATTATTAATCATCCCAAGGCTGATAAGCTTAAGCTCGTTGATGTTGATTTAGGAATGCTGAATAAGGATAAAAAATTAAGTCGTATTGTTTGTGGAGGTTCTAATTTGTATGAAGGTCAGATGGTTGCTGTGGCCATGCCTGGCGCTAAGGTGCGTTGGCATGGGGAGGGGGATTTGATCGAACTTAAGTCAACAGAAATTCGTGGTGAAAAGAGCGAGGGCATGATTTGCGCGTCCGGTGAGATTGGTTTAGAGGAAGCCTTTCCGGTTAAAGATGATCGTGAAGTATTGGATTTGAGTAAGGAAATTCCAGATATAAAAGTTAATCTTGGCACGCCTTTGGCTCAGGTTTTGGGTTTGGCAAGCGATGTGATTATGGATATTGAAGTTACCTCAAATCGTCCGGATTGCATGGGGATGGTGGGAGTGGCGCGAGAGGCTTCTGTGATTTGTGGGGCACCGTTTAATTATCATCCTAAGAAACTTATTCCGCAACCTGTGTTAAAGAATGAGAAATTAAAAGTGGTTATAGATGCTAAAGATGCATGTTCGAGATATATTGGAACAAGGATAGATGGGGTTAGGGTTGGGCCATCGCCGTGGTGGCTGAAGCGCAGATTGCTATCTGCTGGTATTCGACCGATTAATAATTTGGTTGATATTACCAACTACGTGATGTACGAAACCGGGCAACCTATGCATGTTTTTGACGCTGATAGACTGGCAGGCGATACGATACATGTTCGTTATGCTAAAAGGGGCGAGAAGATTTTAGCTTTGGATGGAAAGAATTATGATTTGCTTGATAGTATTTTGGTTATCGCTGACACGGAAAAGCCGATAGCTGTTGCGGGTATAATGGGCGGAGAAGAGACTGGGTCAACTGAAAAAACTGTAAATATAATTTTGGAGGCCGCGACTTTTGATCCGGTAGTGGTGCGAAAAGGATCACGTAAATTGTTGTTGCAATCTGATTCGCAATTGAGATTTGAAAAAGGATTGTCGCAAATAGGGCCAGAATCGGCCATGGCTCGAGCTATTGAGCTTGTTAAAGAGCTGGCTGGCGGTGAGCTCGTAGGAGCTCCGGTGGACATACAAACAAAGAAATATAAATCTGAGTCTTTTTCTATAACAACAAATGAAATAAATGATTTGATTGGAATCGAAATTCCTAAGAAAGAAATGATTGATATTTTGAAACATCTTGGGTTTAAAATTAAAAATTTAGGAAATAAATTGACAGCAGAAGTTCCTTGGTGGAGGGATCATGATATTGAGACGAGCAGGGATTTAGTGGAAGAAATAGCGCGAGTTTATGGATATGGAAAAATTCCGGCAAAAATACCGATGGATATTTCTCCTCGAAAATCTGATGCTATTATTATTTGGGAAGATAAAATAAAAAATCTTTTAGTGGGTGCTGGATATACGGAGCTTTATGGATATTCGTTTATATCTAAGGATTTATTGGCAAAATCTGGTTTTGATTCTAGGGAATTATTACACGTTCAAAATCCTTTGACGGTTGATTTGGAAGTAATGAGGCCTTCATTAATTCCGCAACTTCTTGAAGCTGTTGCTAACAATCAAGGGCGAGTAGATGTTTTAAGATTATTTGAGTGTTCTAATGTGTATTTGAGGAAAGATGGAAAAAAGGGTAATTGGGATAATTTGCCTGATGAATCTCCACAATGTGTTATTGGTTACATTGATTACAAAAATGATACACCATGGCGTGAAGTTAAGGGCATGGTTGAGTATATATTTGATACATTGGATATTAAAGATATTAGATGGAAACGTGAATCCAAAGATGATGTTTGGCATCCAGGACGTGGAGCGCAGGTTTTTAAAGATGATATATTGCTTGCTACTGTGGGCGAGATTTCTCCAAAGTACACAGAAGCGTTTAAAATTGAATCTCGTGTTGGCGTCGCTCAATTAGAATTACGAAATATAATAAAATTTGCTAAAACTCATAAATCTTATGTTGCGCCAATGCCTTATCCGGAATCCAAGCGTGATTTGGCTATAGTTGTATGTAAAGATATTGAATATCGTGATATTGAATTAACAATACTTAGGGCAAATGAAAAAGTTTTGAATGTTGAATGGTTTGATACTTATGCAGGCAAAGGAATTGCGGAAAATAAAAAATCTATTGCCATGCATTTAACCATCGGTTCAATGGAGAAAACGCTTACCTCACAAGAGATTGATGGAGTGATTAATGATGTTTTGTTGGCTTGTAAAGAAAAATTTGAAGCGGAGTTGAGATAGTTTTTATTTGATGAGATATTTTATCTCTTTATAAGATGCATTTATAAAAAGATAAAATTTTATAAATATATAAATATATTTGATAAATTAGGATATAAATTTTAAAAAATAATATGTCTTCAAGTAATATTTTTAGCGACCTTACGAATCTATATTCTTTGAGTAAAACTTTAAAATTTGAATTGAAACCGGTGGGCAATACACAAAAAATGCTCGAAGATGCTAAAATTTTTGAAAAAGATAAAGCGATTCAGAGAAAATACGAAATAACAAAATCATATTTTGACCGTCTTCATAGAGAGTTTGTTCGTGAGGCGCTTCAAGGAGTTAAATTGTCAGAGCTTGAGGTGTATTTAGAAATTTTTAAAAAATGGAAAATTGATAAAAAGGAAAATGATGAAAAACTTAAAAATGAGGAGCGAAAATTAAGAAAAGAGGTGGTAAAATTTTTTGATAAACAGGGTGAGCTTTGGGCAAAAAAATATAAGGGTTTAAAAAATAAGGATATTGAGATTCTTTTTGAGGAGGCTGTATTTGAATCTATTTTAAAAGAAAGATATCAGAATGACCCCATACAAAAAGATGGAGAAATTATTCCGGTAGAAATTTTAGATGAATCAACGGGAAAACTGGTTTCTGTTTTTAGTAGTTGGAAAGGTTTTACTGGTTATTTTGATAAATTTTTTGAAACTCGAAAAAACTTTTATAAAGATAATGGCACCGCTTATGCTTTGGCAACACGTATTATTAATGATAGCTTGAAGAGATTTTGCGCAAATATTTTGATTTTTGAAAGTTTGCGAGACAAAGTGGATTTTACGGAAGTTGAGCATAATTTTGAAAAAGCTCTTTCTGAAATTTTTTCTTTAGATTTTTATAATTCTTGTTTGCTTCAGGATGGAATTGATTTTTACAATAAAATTATAGGCGGAGAAACCTTGCCAAATGGAGAAAAGAAAAAAGGGCTTAATGAATGCATTAACCTTCATAGACAACAAAAAAATGAAAAATTACCGTTTTTTATTGCTTTGGATAATCAAATCCTTGGTGAAAAAGAAAAATTTTTAATTGATGAAATTAAAGATGATGAAGAATTTTTTAATGTATTGAAAGAATTTTCACATCAGGCGGAAAAAAGAATAATAATTTTAAGAAAGCTTTTTATTGATTTTGTAGAACATCAAGAAAATTATAATTTAGAGGAAATTTATTTTTCTAAAGAAGCTTTTAATACAATTTCGCGTAAATGGACAAGTGAAACAGATGGTTTTGAAGACTCTCTTTATAAGGTTCTTAAAGAGGCTAATATTGTTACATCTTCTGCTGAAAAGGCTAAACAGAAGGAAGGAGGATATTCGTTTCCTGATTTTTTTGCGCTTTGTCATATAAAAAACGCTTTAGAAGCAATAGAAGTAGAAGCCGTAAAAGCAATGAAAATAAATGATTCGCAAACAGTAGTTGCGCTAAAATTTTGGAAAGAAAGATATTATGAGGTTTTAAAATTTGAAGAAAGAACGCTTTGGGAGCAATTTTTAGCTATTTTAAATTATGAATTTTCTTCTCTTTTTGAAAGAGAAATTAATAATAAAAAAATAGGATATTCTGTTTTTCAAGAGGATTTGAAAAGATTGATTGAAGATTTGAAAATAGATTCAAAAGCAAAAGTTGCAATTAAAGATTATGCTGATTCTGTTTTGACTATTTATCAAATGGCAAAATATTTTTCTGTAGAGAAAAAGCGAAGATGGAACACTGAATATAAGCTTGATGTTTTTTATACGGATCCTATAAATGGATATTTGCAATTTTATAAAAATGCTTATGAAGAGATTGTTCAGGTGTATAACAAACTACGTAATTATTTAACAAAAAAAACATATGATTTGGAAAAATGGAAATTAAATTTTGAAAAAGCGAATCTTGCGAAAGGATGGCCTGATAGCCCAGAGGGTAATACGCAATATTGCAGTTTTATTTTTAGAAATAAACGAGATTATTTTTTGGGAATTACGGATTTTCCTACCTTATTCGATAAATTAAAGTTTCCGGAAGCATATAAAGATGATGGAGAAGATTTTGAAAAAATGGTTTATAAGCAAATTGATGGAAAAACTCTTTATGGTTCAGTTTATAAAGGTCTTTTTGGAAACAAATATTCAGAAGATCGGGAAAAATTGAATGATATAGAGCTTCTGCAAAGAATGAAACAAGTTTTAGAAACACGAGTACAATTTTTCCCTGAATTTTCTAAATTTATAAAAAAAATTGAAGATAATGAATACGAAACAGCGAAGGAATTAGCCCTTGAAATAAAGAAAGGATCTTTTTATAGAATTTTTTTTGAATCTATATCAGCCGAGTATCTTTATAGGGGAATCTATAAAATTTTTAAAAATACAAAATGTGATTTTAAAATAAAAAAACTTTATCTCTTTCAAATTAATAATAAAGATTGGAATAAAGGATCTACAGGGACAAAGAATTTGCATACACTTTATTTTGAATCGCTTTTTTCTACAGAAAATAGCTCTCTTAATTTTCCTATAAAACTCGATGGGCAGGCGGAAATTTTTTATCGACCAAAAACAGATGTTCAAAAATTGGGCACAAAAAAAGATAAAAAAGGAAAAGAAGTTGTGAATCATAAACGTTATAAAGATGATAAAATCTTTTTTCATGTTAAAATTACGCTTAATAGAACTAAAGATGAAGCTAGATATTTTAAGCTTAACCCTAACCTCAATTTATTTTTGGCAAAAAATTCTAATGTAAATATTATTGGAGTGGATAGGGGTGAGAAAAATTTGGCATACTTTTCTGTCATTAATCAAAAGGGAGAAATTCTTGATAGTGGGAGTTTGAATTTAGTAGGAAAGGATGAAAAAGGAAAGGCAATTGATTATCATCAAAAATTAGAAGTAAAGGCTGAAAAACGCTTGCAAGAGCGGAAAGACTGGCAAGCTGTGGAAGGGATTAAAGACCTCAAAAAAGGTTATATCTCTCAAGTAGTGCATAAGTTAGCGGAACTTGCCATCCAATATAATGCTATTATCGTTTTTGAAGATCTTAATATGCGTTTTAAGCAAATTCGAGGAGGTATTGAAAAAAGCGTGTATCAACAACTTGAAAAAGCTCTTATTGATAAATTGAGTTATTTAATAAATAAAGAAGAAAAAGATCCAGAACAAGCAGGACATTTGTTTAATGCATATCAACTTTCTGCTCCTTTTACTTCTTTTAAAGATATGGGAAAGCAAACAGGAATAATTTTTTACACTAAAGCATCCTATACTTCTAAGATTGATCCATTAACCGGATGGAGGCCAAATTTATATTTGAGATACTCAAACGCAGAAAAGGCCAAAAGAGATATTTTAAAATTTTCTCGTATTGATTTTGTAAATGGAATGTTTGAATTTGAATATGATATTAAAAAGTTTCAAGAACTAAAAGAATATCCAAAGAATACAGTTTGGACTGTGTGCTCGAATGTAGAGCGATTTAAATGGAATAAAAGCTTGAATAATAATATTGGTGGATATACTCATTATTTTAATTTAACCGATGGTAAAGTAGAGAATATAAATCTCAAAAGCTCAAAACCTGCTAATTTGAAGGAGCTTTTTGAAAAGTATGGAATAAATATTAATGATGATATTAAAGCTCAGATTGAAAAACTAGAAACAAAAGGAAATGAAAAGTTTTTTGAGCATCTAATTTTCTTTTTTAATTTAATCTGTCAAATACGTAATACCGATGATAGTGAACAGGCTAAGCATGAATGTAAAGATGATTTTATTCTTTCTCCCGTGAAGCCATTTTTTGATAGCCGAAATCCTGAAAAATTTGGAAAAGAACTTCCAAAAAATGGAGATGATAATGGCGCGTATAATATTGCAAGAAAAGGCATTATTATTTTGCAAAAAATTACGGATCATGCGAATAAACAAGGTAATTGCAACAAATTATCTTGGAAAGATTTAAATATAAATATAAGCGATACAGAATGGGATAATTTTGCGCAAAAAAGTAACAAGGTAGGGTAATTTTAACCTTAACATCTAGACAAAATGATTAAATCATGCATAGGATATGGTTGTTTATGTATGATTATATTCAAATATCTAAAATAAATGATTATGTTTTTTGTCCGTATTCATTATATTTTCATGCTGTTTATGAAAGCTTTGATCATAATGAATATAAGGCAAAACCTCAAATTGCAGGCGCTATAGCGCATGAAAGTATTGACGCAAAAAAATACTCATCAGAGAAAGACTGTTTACAGGGGTTGGAAGTGTTTTCTGAGCAATATGGAATAATTGGCAAGATTGATATTTACGATAAAAAGACTAAACGATTAGTTGAGAGAAAAAGAAAAGTAAATCATGTTTATGATGGGTATATTTTTCAGTTATACGCGCAAAAATTATGCATGGAAGAAATGGGATATGAGATTAAAGCAATGTTTATTCACTCGCTAATTGATAACAAAACATTTGAAGTTAAAGTTGATAATGAAATAAAAGAAAAATTTAATTGCACATTAAAAGCCATACGCGAATTTGATCCGTTTATAACTAATTATAATACAAACAAAACTAAATGCCACAATTGTATATACTGTGAATTGTGTAAAAAAATATGATACAAGCGCCTGACTTTAAAGAAAAACAAATTTTTTTTCTAGAAGCTTCGGAATTACCAAAGTGTAATTTAAGTTTGCGTAATGAAAATGTTTTTATCCAGAGTGAAGGCGTTACTATAAATAAAATACCAGTAAACAAACTGTTAGCCGTATTTGTTGTTGGTGATGTAACAATTACAAGTAAAATATTACAAAAATTAAATAAAGTTGGCGCTTCGGTATTTTTATTAAAGCAAAATTTGGAAATATATGCGACTATCAATTCTTATGCAGAAGGGAATTATTTATTACGCGCTAAGCAGTATACAATGGATGAAGAACGGGCTTTAATAATTGCTAAACATATAGTAAGCAATAAAATAAGCAATCAATTGGCTCTTTTAAGAGGAGCGGAGATTGATACGATTAATGAAGAAAGTAGAACAATTTATAAAAAATCAGTTATAAGTCAAATTGAAAAAGCAAAAGATTTTGCATCATTGCGTGGTATTGAAGGCGCGGTTTCGAAAGATTTTTTTCAAACTTATTTTAAGCAAATAAATTGGCATCGTCGTATACCGCGAGGGAAAATTGATGAAAATAATATTTTGTTAGACATGGGGTATACTTATTTGTTTAATTTTGTAGATTCTATCTTGCGACTGTATGGTTTTGATACTTATAAAGGCATATATCATAAATTATTCTTCCAAAGAAAATCTTTAGCGTGCGATATGATGGAGCCTTTTAGATGCATTATAGATAAAGAGTTAATTAAAATGCATAATTTAGGCAGGTTTGATTCTAAAGATTTTGGAGTTATTAAAGGTCAATATTATCTTTCCTATAAAAAAAATGTAAAATATTCGAAAATTTTTTTAGAAGCCATATTAAAAAATAAAATGGAAATTTATAATTATATACGCGATCATTATTATTATATTCTTAATAATGAGAATGAGTTACGAGATTTTGTAATAAGATAGTATGCTTATAGTTTCTTATGATTTTGAGAATAATAAAACACGCGCGAGATTTGCGAGATTTTTAGAAAAATGGGGTAATAGAATTCAATACTCTGTTTGGGAGATTAAAGATAGCGCGCGGGTATTGCAAAATATTCTCACTGAGGTAGAATTGAGATATAAAAAAGAATTTACAGGAGCGGATAGTATAGTTATTTTTCAGGTATGTGAAGGTTGTAAAAAGAAGATAAAGCGTTATGGTTATGCTAAACATGAAGAATCGGATTTAATATGTATAGGTTGATATAAGCACTTTGACAATTTAAAAGTATAAATTCTGTAAAACTATTTTAAAAAATGCAAAACCTTGGTCTTAATTTTTTAAAATTCGCTTTATTAAGCTAAAAGTCGTAATTCTAAATCTTGGATTATTTGTATCTTTTTTGCTTAATAAAGCGAATCCAAGAGTTAAATAGCTTTATTAAATTTCTACTTTTGTAGATTTCCGCCAACTTGGAAAAACGATACGTTAAATAGCTTTATTAAATTTCTACTTTTGTAGATCGGATCACCAATAACATCCTCCACGTGTTAAATAGCTTTATTAAATTTCTACTTTTGTAGATTAAACTGCCTCTTACCGTTTGTGTTTGTTAAATAGCTTTATTAAATTTCTACTTTTGTAGATAATACGCCGGAAACGCCGGAAGATAGTTAAATAGCTTTATTAAATTTCTACTTTTGTAGATTTCTCGAGGACGTAGCGGATGTGGTGTTAAATAGCTTTATTAAATTTCTACTTTTGTAGATCCAAGCCAGAGGATTATTGAGGAATAGTTAAATAGCTTTATTAAATTTCTACTTTTGTAGATACAGCCAGTGTTAGAGCTAACACCATGTTAAATAGCTTTATTAAATTTCTACTTTTGTAGATACATCGGCGTTCAGAACCAAATTATTGTTAAATAGCTTTATTAAATTTCTACTTTTGTAGATTACGTATGCAACGCTTAAAGCCACAGGTTAAATAGCTTTATTAAATTTCTACTTTTGTAGATAGAGAAACTAAATTATTTGCCCTGTCGTTAAATAGCTTTATTAAATTTCTACTTTTGTAGATTTGCCGTAAGGTAAGGACTAATATAAAGTTAAATAGCTTTATTAAATTTCTACTTTTGTAGATTTGCGAGTCCGCGCAATAGCTTTCAGTTAAATAGCTTTATTAAATTTCTACTTTTGTAGATCGAAGACAGGACAGCCAGGTGGGTGGTTAAATAGCTTTATTAAATTTCTACTTTTGTAGATCTGCGGTGGTACCTATAGGCGTCTAGTTAAATAGCTTTATTAAATTTCTACTTTTGTAGATAATAACTTTTCTAGCGTCTTTCTTTGTTAAATAGCTTTATTAAATTTCTACTTTTGTAGATCTGCACCCACCTAGCAGTCCGATCTGTTAAATAGCTTTATTAAATTTCTACTTTTGTAGATTTGGAATTTGTTTTTCTTTTATTTTGTTAAATAGCTTTATTAAATTTCTACTTTTGTAGATAATATTCTCTTCCTTCAAATTGAATGTTAAATAGCTTTATTAAATTTCTACTTTTGTAGATATATGAATCTTAAATCTAACATTGTGGTTAAATAGCTTTATTAAATTTCTACTTTTGTAGATCAACATCGTAAGTTGAAGCACTCCTGTTAAATAGCTTTATTAAATTTCTACTTTTGTAGATCAAGATACTTTACTTGAGACTGCACAAGTTAAATAGCTTTATTAAATTTCTACTTTTGTAGATAATTCTAAATTTTGTTTTATTTGGTGTTAAATAGCTTTATTAAATTTCTACTTTTGTAGATCCATTCCGTCTAACTAAAAACACCTCAGTTAAATAGCTTTATTAAATTTCTACTTTTGTAGATTTGAACATTTGCTCAACCGACATCGGTTAAATAGCTTTATTAAATTTCTACTTTTGTAGATTAAATCTTTTTTTGCATTAGTTAATGTTAAATAGCTTTATTAAATTTCTACTTTTGTAGATACCAACAACAGCAAGAATAGCTAAAGTTAAATAGCTTTATTAAATTTCTACTTTTGTAGATGATAGGGGTAAAGAGCTTTTACAGGAGTTAAATAGCTTTATTAAATTTCTACTTTTGTAGATCTATATGAAAAAATATACAAAAAAAGTTAAATAGCTTTATTAAATTTCTACTTTTGTAGATTTGAATGTTTGTTTTTGAGCTAATGCTGTTAAATAGCTTTATTAAATTTCTACTTTTGTAGATTTTAGTGTTTTGATCGTCGCGTCGCTGTTAAATAGCTTTATTAAATTTCTACTTTTGTAGATTGTGTCGGATTAGAGAATGCAACAATGGTTAAATAGCTTTATTAAATTTCTACTTTTGTAGATATAATGCACAAGCGGACTTACATACATGTTAAATAGCTTTATTAAATTTCTACTTTTGTAGATGTATCAGGTGTATGAGCCAATTTTAAGTTAAATAGCTTTATTAAATTTCTACTTTTGTAGATTTTTATTCTTATTTCTTTTATGTTTAGTTAAATAGCTTTATTAAATTTCTACTTTTGTAGATTAGTTGTTTGGATGTGTTCCTGTTTGTTAAATAGCTTTATTAAATTTCTACTTTTGTAGATTCGGTTTAGAAGAGGTCTCAATCTCGTTAAATAGCTTTATTAAATTTCTACTTTTGTAGATATGAAAACAAAATGGAACTTCCGTTGTTAAATAGCTTTATTAAATTTCTACTTTTGTAGATCTCTAAGTTGTTGTCAGTAGAAGTTGTTAAATAGCTTTATTAAATTTCTACTTTTGTAGATTCTTTCATATTTTTCCGTATTTGTTGTTAAATAGCTTTATTAAATTTCTACTTTTGTAGATAAACGACATACCATCAGCCAAAACAAGTTAAATAGCTTTATTAAATTTCTACTTTTGTAGATCCAATAAGTCTTGCGGATTAACATTAGTTAAATAGCTTTATTAAATTTCTACTTTTGTAGATCTGACTTTCGTTTCTCCTGTTTCAAGTTAAATAGCTTTATTAAATTTCTACTTTTGTAGATCGCCGATTGGTTGATTCATGATGAAGTTAAATAGCTTTATTAAATTTCTACTTTTGTAGATTTCAATAGTTTTGATTAAATCAACTAGTTAAATAGCTTTATTAAATTTCTACTTTTGTAGATTCAAATGTAGGAGCCGGAAACAGTCGTTAAATAGCTTTATTAAATTTCTACTTTTGTAGATACAATTGCCCCACCAAAAACTTTTTGTTAAATAGCTTTATTAAATTTCTACTTTTGTAGATGAGAGACATAGGGGGGGGATACCACGTTAAATAGCTTTATTAAATTTCTACTTTTGTAGATAATTACTCCTTAACGAGTAACTCATGGTTAAATAGCTTTATTAAATTTCTACTTTTGTAGATTTCGGATGCTATTCCAGCGGCAAAAGTTAAATAGCTTTATTAAATTTCTACTTTTGCAGATATAACATAGCTATCTCATAATTTAGATGTTAAATAGCTTTATTAAATTTCTACTTTTGTAGATAATTACTCCTTAACGAGTAACTCATGGTTAAATAGCTTTATTAAATTTCTACTTTTGTAGATTTCGGATGCTATTCCAGCGGCAAAAGTTAAATAGCTTTATTAAATTTCTACTTTTGCAGATATAACATAGCTATCTCATAATTTAGATGTTAAATAGCTTTATTAAATTTCTACTTTTGCAGATATAACATAGCTATCTCATAATTTAGATGTTAAATAGCTTTATTAAATTTCTACTTAGTGTTAATAAAAAAAATCAAAGCGAATTGCTTTGATTTTTTATTTTACTATTATTCTATTGTTCAGGTTACATCTCTTCCACTTCTTTTTTACCATGCTCCATTTCTGTAACTTGTTCCGCGTCTTTTTGGAGCAAAAGAGTTTGAAATTCGCCCACGTGGGTTTTTTCTTCTCTGGCAATATCAGCTAACATTTCTTTGAGTTTAGGATCTTGAGCTAATGCCGACATTTGTTCGTAGAGGTTAATGGCGTCAAGTTCGGCCATTAGCCCGGCTCGACAAATTTCTTGATCAATTTGTTCAGGGTTTAAGCCCGCTAGTTTTTTGGGGATATCACTTAACATATAAATAAAGAAAAATTAAAAATTATATTCGTGTTTAATAATTATTTATTTACTATATGCTTATTTTGTTTGTTTGGCAAGTTTGTTACTCGTAAATTTTGTTGTTCATGGCGAGACATGTTATAATTAAATTAGTATGATAGATTTACAAACCGCGCAAGCATTTTTTTGGCTATGTTTTGGAACAGGGTTGTTTATAGTTTTAATCCTTATGGGTTGGGTGTTGTTTGAAATTGCTCGTCTTGTGCGTCAAAGCAATGATGTTGTTTTACATATTCGCGATATTGTAGCTGAAATTGAGGAAGATTTTACGCATTTTAAAGAAAAATTTGGAATGATTATTGGCAATGTCGCTGGAATGGCAAAAGGAGCAACAAAAATTACTGGGTTGCTTAATGAATTTAGATCAGGAGAAAAAAAGAAAATAAAAAGAAAATCATAGTTTTTAGCCATAATTACAAAGTCTAAACGTTCAAAGTGGACGTTTTTTGATTAGGTAAGTAAGATGTGATGTAAGTAAAATTTAAGTATTAAGGCAGGCTTTAGGCCGTCAGCCGAATACGTAGATATGACCAATAATCAAGAATTAAAGATTAAAAATTCTAGCTCAACGACGCAAGGCGCGGAATGCGAGACGAATAATGATGGCAAGAGCCCGTTTGTGCATCTGCATGTGCATTCCATGTATTCATTATCTGATGCATTGTCCACCCCCAAGCAGATAGTGGCTAAAGCTAAAAGCATGGGATATGACGCGATAGCTTTGACGGATCATCGAGGATTATACGGAATCGTGGATTTTTATGAATTTTGTCAAAAAGAAGGATTAAAAGCGATTATAGGTGTTGAAGCGGATTTGGCTCCCAATTCTTTGCACGATAAAAGAGCGCGCATAGATGATTGGACTTATCACATAACATTGTTGGCAGAGAATTTTACTGGTTATCAAAATTTATTGCAACTGGTTTCCATTTCTTATTTGGAAGGTTTTTATTATAAAGCAAGAATGGATAAAGAATATTTGAGAAAATATCACGAAGGAATAATAGCCTTATCAGGTTGCATGAAGGGCGAGATTCCTAAAGCTTGTAATGAAGGTGATTTGGAAAAAGCCGAAAAAGTTTTAAGAGAGTATCAGGATATTTTTGGGATTGATAATTTCTTTTTGGAATTGGTATATCATCCGGATTCACCGACACAAATTCATATTAACAATAATATTATCAAGTTGGCGCAAAAAACAGGCGCGCCTTTGGTTGCAACAAGAGATTCGCATTATTTGAATCCAGAAGACGCGGAAGCGCAAGATGCTTTACAGTGCATTCATGCCGGTAAATTATTAGCGGATACAAATCGTTTTTCTATTCGTAATATGGATCATTCATTAACCAAAGCAGATGAAATGGTCATGGCTTTTAGCGAGGTTCCTGAAGCTATTGCGAATACGCGAAAAATCGCAGATAGATGCAATGTTACAATAGAACTAGGCAAGAATCTGTTGCCAACTTTTCCGGTCCCTGAAGGTGAAACGGAAATGAGTTATTTGCGAAAAATAACTTTTGAAGGCATAAAAGAAAGATATGGAGATTCGGTTACACAAGAAGTTTTGGAACGAATGGAATACGAACTTTCTGTTATTGAAAAAATGGATTTTCCGGGATACTTTTTGATTGTGAATGATTATGTGGTTTGGGCTAAAAAAAATGGAGTTATTGTTGGCCCGGGGCGTGGGTCGGCGGCTGGTTCGATTATTGCTTACGCGCTCAAAATTACTAATTTGGATCCTTTGAAATACGGTTTGCTTTTTGAGAGATTTTTGAATCCGGATCGTATTAGCATGCCTGATGTGGACATGGATTTTGATGATATAAAGCGTAAAGATGTTATTCAATATGTAACGGAAAAATATGGCGCGGATAGAGTTGCGGGCATAATTACTTTTGGGACAATGGCGGCAAGGGCGGCGGTGCGCGATGTGGGTCGCGTATTGGGTTGGACTTTTCAAGAGGTTGATAAGGTTGCTAAAGCAATACCTCCGCCAGTACAAGGCAAGAATATTCCAATAGCCAAATCCAGGGTCGAGAATCCGGAGCTTAAAAGCTTGGATGAAAGCGATCCAAAGATAACTCAATTATTGGACTTGGCTTCTAAACTTGAGGGTACAGCCAGACATGCTAGTCAACACGCTTGCGGAATTGTTATTGCGCCAAAATCCTTGTCCAAATACGCGCCTTTGCAAAAAGCTCAAGGCGGGGACGTTGAGCAAGTGATTCAATATTCTTTACATCCAGCTGAAGCTGTTGGGCTTTTGAAGATGGATTTTTTGGGCTTATCAAATTTAACAATTATTCGTGAGGCCTTAGAAATTATCGAGGCTGTTCATGGGGATAAAATTGTAATTGATAATATTCCCTTGGATGATGAATTAACTTATGAATTATTAAGTAAAGCGGAAACAACGGGCGTTTTTCAATTAGAATCAGATGGCATGAAGAGATATATACGTGAGCTTCGACCATCGAAGATTGATGATATCATTGCCATGGTGGCGCTTTATCGCCCGGGCCCCATGCAATTTATTGATTCTTTTATAGCTCGTAAACATGGTAAAGAAAAAATTCAATATATTCATCCGTTAACAGAAAACGCTTTGGCGCAAACTTATGGTATTCCGGTTTATCAAGAGCAAGTCATGCAAGTTAGTAAAGATATGGCTGGTTTTACTGGAGGAGAAGCTGATACATTGCGTAAAGCGATGGGTAAAAAGATAGCGGAATTGATGGTAAAAATGCGCGCTAAGTTTATTGAAGGATCGGTTAGAAATGGCGTACCGCAAGAAAAAGCAGAGCAAGTTTTTGCGCAGTTTGAAGAATTTGCGGCTTATGGATTCAATAAATCACATGCGGCTTGTTATGCTTATATTGCTTATCAAACAGCATATTTGAAAGCTCATTATCCGGAGGCGTTTATGGCAGCTTTATTAAATTCGGATTGCATGAATTTGGATCGTATCACTATTGAAGTTGAAGAGTGTCGGAGAATGGGGATTACGGTTTTACCGCCAGATATTAATGAATCTTTTGCTGGATTTTCAGTGGTTAAAGATTCAATTCAACATCCTACTGAAAGAAAGAATGGCGCGCGGAGCATTATTAGATTTGGATTATTGGCAATTAAAGGCTTGGGTAATGATGTGGTGGATGAAATAATTAAAGAACGTAAAACCAATGGCAAGTTTGTTGATTTGGCTGATTTTTTGATTAGAATACGAGGAAAATACATTAATAAAAAATCTTTAGAATCATTGATTCGATCCGGCGCCTTGGATAGCTTTGGAAATAGAGGAGACCTGTTTTACAATATTGAACGTTTGTTGGATTATCATAAACAAAATGAGCGAGAACAGGCTAGCGGACAATTTAATTTATTTGCTCAAACCATGGAGACGCAAAAAACGATATTAACTTTAGCACCAGCGCCAAAGTTAAGACAAAGAGATATGTTGGCTTGGGAAAAAGAATTGTTGGGATTGTATGTTTCGGAGCATCCTTTCAGAGAAGTTGCTAAAAAATTAGGAGATTCGGTTTTACGACTTTCAGAGTTAAAAATGTATAAGCAGGAAAAACGTGTAAGGATTGCGGGCATTATTGCTTCGGTTAAACGTATTTATACTAAAAAGAAAAACGAACCCATGTTATTTTGTAGATTGGAAGATGGCGAAATGGATGTGGAGGTAATTGTGTTCCCGCGTGTTTTGCAAGAAACTTTTAATTGTTGGGAGGCTGAAAATATTGTAATGATAGCAGGAAGACCATCAGAAGATGCGGGTAAAATGAAAATTTTGGCGGAGACGGCTTTTGTAATTACGGATCAAAATATTGATGAATTAATCGCAGAATCCGCTGATTTAATAAGAACCAATGTTCAAAATATTGAAGATTTTAAAGAGGTGGAAAAAGAAAAAGCCACTGTTGTATCTTTGAAAGTGGGATCAATTTTACCGGAAACAACTATTATGGTATTGAAAAAAATTTTTGATGCTAATCCAGGCGGAATGAAGGTTGATTTTATAATTGATGGCGCTGATGGACAAAGGAGAGTTAGATCATCGGCGTTAATTAATATTACTCCAGAAGTAACCAAGCAAATTGAGGATATACTTGGGCCAAGAACAGTAAGTTTTTAAGTATCAAATAATAGGTGTTATTGTTAATTTGATATTTTATAGCTTATATTTTTAATTATGAGTTGTTTATTCTATTGATTATTTTAGTTTTGTTAATTGTTGTGTTATACTATATTAGTATGGCTATTAAACTTTCCCATGGAATGTCTAGAAGTACTTTTCCGCAACCAGCAACTCCAAAAACATTTCGAAATATAGCTGTTACTTTTGTTTTAATGACCGTGGCGGTTATAGCGGTAGCATTATGGACATCATCAGTAAAAGCAACTATAACAGTAACGGTTGATGAAGAGCCTATTGGAGTTGAGACGTTTGTTGATATTGCCACTTCGCCGGAATCCAATCAAATACGAGGCAGGATTGTTAGTGGCACATATGTTGAAGCCAAAGAATATGAGGTACTACCAATAGAACCGAGTGTGGATACGCCTAGAGTTCCAACTAAAACTACGGGCAAGGTTAAAATTATTAATAACTATTCAAAAGAACAGCCTTTGGTGGCCACAACGAGATTGTTGACGAATGATAATAAACTTTACAGAATAAATAAAAATATCAGTGTGCCAGCAGGAGGGTCGGTTGAGGTTGAAATTACTTCGGACAAAGAGGGTTTTGAATTTGAAATTAATAAAGGAGTAAAGATGACTATTCCCGGCCTTTGGGAAGGTTTGCAAGATAAAATATTTGCTGAAACGATTACGGATATTGTAGGCGAGAATAGCAGTTCTGGTCCATTAACAATGGTGACTGCCGATGCTATAGCCAAAGCTCAAGAAAAATTATATGCTACAGTTTTTGAAACAGCCAAAAAAACTTTGACACTAGAGGCTGGAGCTGATCCGTCGTGGGAGTCGATTTTTTGGGTGACTGAACCAAAAAAACAAAGCAATGCGGCGCCGGGACAAATAATGGATAGATTTATGGCTCAAGTGAGAATAACGGTAACCGCAGTATTCTTTCCCAAAGAAGATTTGGCTTCTTTAATAAGAACAAAATTGACACAAAAATTGCCTGAAGGTTATTCATTATCCGATATTGATATGTCGCAAATATCATTTAAATTGGATAAAGCCGACGAATCAAAAGGCACAGCCACTTTGGCTGTAAAAGCCGAAGCAATGAGTAAACTTACTGAATCCAGTTCGGTTTTTCGCAAAGATACCATAGTTGGCTTGCCTATGGATGAAGTTATTCGTAAATGGTCTGCAATTGATGGAGTTAAAGAAGTTGATGTGAATCTGCAACCAAATTGGGTGCAAAGATTGCCAAGCATGAAAGATAAGATCAGGATTATTGTTAACTAAATATTAAATTATCTTTCGATAAAAACTAAAGTAATAAATTTATAATTTATTCTGTTTGACGTTAAAAGGCAGATTGTATATTATATTTATATCGGCCACCAACCGAGGGTCTGATATGTTTCAGATCACAAATAAAGAAAAGAGAGTCTGCAAAATAGCTTAACAGCTAATAATCATCAGTTGGAATTTTAATTGTATGTTTCAATTTGACGATGAGCAGAAATACGGGTGGAACCGCGGTTTGTGATTGCATAAAATCACAAGTCGTCCCGACAAGTTTTCTGATAAAACAGAGGGCTGGTCGGATTTTTAATTAGTAAATAAATATGGATATTGAAATAATGAGACATAGTGCGGCGCATGTTATGGCAAGCGCGGTACAAAGATTATTTTCGGAAGCCAAATTTGGAGTTGGTCCGGTAATTGATTTTGGGTTTTATTATGATATGGATATTGGGCGCGCAGTCACACCAGAAGATTTGGAGGCGATACAAGTTGAAATGAAGAAAATCGTGCAAGAAAATAAGCCGTTTTTAAAATCGGAAATGAATATAGATGAGGCAATAAAGCTTTTTGAATCTTTGAAACAACCTTTTAAGGTGGAATTGCTTAATGATTTGAAAGAAAAAGGAACCACAAAAATTAGCGATGAAGAGAAAGGGGATATAGATCCTGAAAAGAAAAATAAGGCAACTGTGTATAAGTTGGGTGATTTTACGGATCTTTGTCGTGGCCCTCATGTGGAAACGGCTGGCCAAATTGGCGTTTTTGAATTACATAAAATAGCTGGCGCGTATTGGCGTGGCGAGAAAACCAATCCGCAATTGCAAAGAATTTATGGCTTATGTTTTGCGACGCAAGAAGAGTTGAATAGACATAAAGCTTTGCTTGAAGAAGCAGAAAAACGTGACCATCGTAAACTAGGTAAAGAATTAGATTTATTTCATATAGATGAGATGGTTGGTTTGGGTTTGCCCCTTTGGCATCCTCGTGGAGCAATTTTATGGCGTGTCATTGAGGATTTTTGGTACGCTGAACATCTGAAGAATGGTTATAATTTGGTTAGAACGCCCCATATAGGCAAGCAGGCTTTATGGGAGACTTCGGGGCATTGGGGTTTTTATAATGATTCGATGTATCCTCCATTGGAGATAGGAAAGAGTTTGAAAGATGAGCAAGATAAACATGAAGCTGTTGTATCGGAAAGATATTTATTGAAACCCATGAATTGTCCATTTCATGTGCAAATATATAAAAATGGACTTAAATCTTATCGCGATTTACCTTTTAGATGGGCAGAGTGTGGAACGGTTTATAGATTTGAAAAGAAAGGCGAATTATCTGGATTGACTCGAGTGCGTGGATTTACACAAGATGACGCGCATATTATTTGTCGCGCTGATCAAGTTGAAACTGAATTAAAAAATGTTGTGGATTTTACTTTATTCATGTTTAAATCGTTTGGTTTTGATATAAAAGACGTTCATGTTTATTTATCCGTAAGAGATCCGAAAAAACAAAAAGCAATTGGTAGTGACGAGGGCTGGGAATTTACAGAAAAGGTATTAGAAAAAGTTGCGCGTGAAAAAGGATTGAATATAACTAAGGATGTTGGTGGAGCTGCGTTTTATGGCCCAAAGCTTGATTTTAAAATAAAAGATTGTTTAGGACGAGAATGGCAATGTTCCACATTGCAATTTGATTTCAATCTGCCAGAGAGATTTAAAATGACTTATATTAATAAAGAGGATGTTGAGGAACAGCCATATATGTTGCATAGGGCTTTATTTGGGTCCTTTGAACGTTTTATTGGTTTATTAATTGAGCATTATGCTGGAGCTTTCCCAACTTGGTTGGCTCCGATACAGGTAATGCTATTGCCTGTTGCGGATAGGCATATAGAGCCGGCTTTAAAAATAATGACACAAATGCGGGATTTTGGTATTCGCGCTGAAATTGATCAGGTTGCAGAATCGGTTGGCAAAAAAATTCGTAACGCTGAATTAAAAAAAGTGCCTTATATGATTGTTTTTGGAGATAAAGAAATTACTGGTGATTTGACTATTCGTAAACGGGGAGTGAAAGATCAATATCAAAAACAAAAAGATGAATTTATAACCGATTTGAGAATAGAAATTCAAAGAAGAGAAAAATAATTGAATTAATTATTATAAAACTCCGCGTATGCGGAGTTTTAATATTTTCTGAAATTATTTTTTTCTTAAAGTTGGAGAGTGTGATGAGCTTGGTTTTTTAGGTCTTTTTAATGTTTTAGTAGGCTTTCTTTTTAATGTTGGTACAAGATCTTTATTTTTTAGAGTAGGTGACTCTTCTTTTAGTGAGGATTTAGATTTAGTTTCAGGCTTGGATTTTAATAATTGATCTATGGCTTTAATTGTATCTAGAATGGCTTTTTTAGCTTTTGCATCATTGGGTTTGACGTTGAAAAAAGCCCCATCCGTGAAAACTTTAAGCATGACATAACGAGTCGCTTCTGGTGGATTCCCGACCATAATCTCGGTTATTGCTTTAAGATTTTTATATTCTTCAGATATGTCATCTAATCGATTTAATTTATTAATAAGATTATTTATTTCATTATTAATGGTGTTTAATATTGTTCTACGTTCATTGTAAGGTTTTGCAGAAATAGTGTTGGCAATTTTATCCCATTCTAAATTGGCATTAGGTAATAAATTCATGGCCCATTCCATGCTATATGCTTTGGGACCGGAGATGCGTTCGGTGCTACGAGAAGCTTCGGTAGTTAGCTCGATAGGTTGCGGGCCAGAAATTTTTTCAATTTGCTGACCTAATTCTTGGCGGGCGCGATTTTGACCAATTCCGCGCATGTTTCCCATACGAGAAGCACCAGAATCGACTAAGAAATTCCATTCTGAGTCAAAACGTTTTTTGGTTAGATTTTGACCTTCTTCTCCTAATAATTTTTTAGTCATGTTGTATACTCGTTGTTCCAATGATTCTATAAGATCCTTGTCTTTTTTGATATGAGCCTTGGATAAATCAGCCCAAGCTTCAACATATTCCATGCGCGTAAAACCAAATTGACGTTGCACTTCGGCTTCTGAAGAATCTTGACCCATCATTTGATTGGCTAAATTCCAAATTTCTCCAGCTTTGTCTCTGCCAGCTTCTCCTCCTCCAAAAGAATCTATTGTATCATTAATGATTTTTTGCTCAGCTTGAGCCATCAATTGTTCCATTTCGGTGGCTTTCATTTGCATGGTGGCGTAAGCATGAACATAATCTAAAGCGTTTCCAATTTTTTTACCTGGTTCCAATATACCGGAGCGTTCAACCATGGCTAATTTTACAAAAGCATCTTCCCACATTTGTGAGGCTTTTTGTCGAGCTTTTTCATCACCTCCAAAAGATTTGATGGTTTCCTCGATTTTTGCTTGTCTTTCTTTTCTCTCTGCTTCTACTTGTTTTTCTTTTTCTAGTTGTTCGGTTTTTTGAGTTTTAAGTGTAACAGCAGACTCAATTTCTAAGTCTTTAGTGCTTTGTGTTTTTAAAGTTTTAGCTGATTCGAATTCGCGAGTAACTTCGGTTGGATTTATGGATTCTTGATCGGAAAAATTATCCATTGGATATTGCTCTACTCGTTCTCGCAAAATTTCTGGGAAATGAGCCTGTAGATTTTTATAAGCTTCATCCAATTCTTGTTTTAACTGTAGTGCTTTGGCAGAGTCTCCTTCATTGTAAGCATTACGAATTTCATCATTGAAGCCTTCGCGTAGGGTTACAAAGCTGATACTGTCATCAGGTTCCAAATCTTCGACAATATCAAAATTTTTGCTTTTTTCAGTTTTTTGAACTTGATTCCAAAGGGTGTTATATTCTTTTTCTCTTTGTTGAATTTCTTTGAGATCAGCTTTAAATTTTGTTAAATCTAATGCTAAATATTTGGCTCTTTCTTCGGCTGTAAATTTACTTGTTGATTTATCTGGGGCTCCAGCGATGTTTTTGATCCAATTTAAAATTCCTCCTTGTCCTTTTTGTTGAACGCCTTTATTTTTATGCAAGGCAACAATTTGTGGTAGTAAAATTGAAGCGTGAACTGTGTTCATTTTATAGCTACCCGCAAACGATGACTTGAGCTTAGCTAATTGTTTACGCATGGCTTTGACTTTTTCTTGATTGCGAAGATGCTCTTCTGCTTGTTTTTTGGCGTTTTCGCGATTAACAATAACTGTATCAATGTTGCGATTTAATGCTGGTTTTTTAGCTTCACGAGGTTCGAGATCTTGGCCGGGAAATGTGGGTAGATTATCTATTTCATTAGATAGTTCTATCATTTTATTTTTTATATCTTGATCCAAGACCATGTATTCATGTTCTTTGATTGTAGGCGTAAGGTTATGAAGCTGATCCCACATCTGTTGTAATTCTGTTTTTAGGTCCTTTGCAATTTCATCATTATATGAGGAAGACATCAATTCTTTATTGTATTGGATAAGATTTTGATGATATTTATCTAAAAGTTTTTCAGTGGAAATATAAAAATTTTGCGCCTCTTGTGATTCGGGTGCAAGTTGTTTTATCTCTTTAATTTTTGGTTGCTTTTCTTGCTTGGAAGAAAATTTTTCTTGAGAAGATGGAGATGATAACCCTTCTTGTTTTAACATAAAATATTAAAATATTAACGAAGATTCAATAAATGTAATTTGTTAGACTTATTGAATATGACGTAGAGATTGAACGTATAATTATGTTGATATTATATCACAAAAAAATCCGATTTTGAGCGGATTTTTTGTTTAATATGTGGATATTTTTTAAACTTTAGCGATTTTTTCAAAAACAACTGGATATTTATCGGCTATTTGAGCCAAAACGCGACGATTTAATTTGATGTTCTTTTTCTTAATTTGTCCAATTAATTTGCTATATGAAGTATCAAGTAATCTTGCAGATGCGTTAATACGAATATTTTGCAATCCTTTGTTTATACGTTTTTTGAGTTTGCGATCAGTAAATGCATGCAAACCCGCTTTAGTGGAAGCAACTTTGGCTTGTGTTATTTTAGATTTTCTTCCCCACATCATTCCTTTGGTGCGGGCAAGAATGTTTTTACGGCGTTTAATATGATGTGTACCGCGTTTTACTCTGGGCATACTGAATTAGGTATAAAAATTTAAATTAAAATATAAGAATAAGATTGATGTAATACTTATTGTGTATTTTATTTAACGCGAGCCAGTACTTTGACTGTGCGGGTAAAAGCTTTTGAAATGATTTTATCGGAGCGTTTACCTCGTGTGGTGTTACCGGATTCTCGACTATTAAAATGATCTTGACCTCCCGCACGTTTTAATAACTTTCCAGATTTTGTGACCTTTACCCGTTTGCTTATCATTTTATGAGTTTTCATTTTACCAGACATATTTTTAGTTACTAGCCATCATTTACCAGCCATCAGCTAAATGAGCCAGTGACTAGAAATCGAGAGCTTGAATTAGATTATTAAGATTTTCTGCCGATTATTGCCGAAATGTTACCTCCTTGGCGTTTAGGAGCTTGCTCGGTAAAAAGTTCGTAGTGTTCAGCTATTTGCGCGATGAATTCTTGGATTTTTTGTATAGCTATGTCACCATGAGCTTTTTCGCGTCCGCGGAGAATTATTTCGATTTTTAGCTTTTGACCTTCTTCCAAAAATTTGAGAGCTTGTTTTTTACGGATTTCTAAATCTCCAACACCTATTTTTACTGATAATCTGATGCCTTTGACTTCAACTTTGCGAGCATGAGCTTTTTGTTGTTTAAGTTCTTTTTCTTTTTGATATTTGAATGCGCCATAATCCAGAAGTTTGCAAACCGGAGGTTCGGCTTTGGGCGAAACTTCGACTAAATCCATGCCACGTTCTTCGGCTAAAGCTAGAGCTTCTTTGATTGGCATGATGCCTTTTGGCACGCCTTCGTCATCAATAACTCTAACTTCCGGCACTCGAATTTTATCATTGTACCGGTATTTTATTTGGTCGAATTTATGTAGTGTTCGACGGCGTTTATAATGTATGCGCATTTAATATTTTGAGTTACACGATTAAAGTTATAAGTTTTTCATTAATTTATCAAGTTTAAAGATTGAAATTTATTAAGAGTAATTTATTTATCTTAATGGATTTTAATCTTGAAAAACTTTAATTTTAATTAGTTGGTGGAGATGAGGGGAGTTGCACCCCTGTCCGGATACGAACCGCTTATTCATCTTCACAGGCTTGGCTTGCTCAAATATACAGTTATCGCTTGGAGCAAGCGAGTTGCGATAACTGTTGGCGCATGCCTTTTTGTGTTTACATTGGCGCCGGAATGTAAACCTTAGCTCGTAATATGACGATACACGCCGTAATGACGAGCTCATTACGGGGATCGACGGTTGTCTTAAGCGAGAACCGGTACAGCTTGAGGCGCGCGCATTGCGTTGGCAATGGCGGCTTTAGCTTTTTCTACGATGTTGGCAATTATCGTTTTTGATGCAGTTTAACGAGTTGTATCAGCTCGACCTGCAGAATAAGTTGAAACGCACCGTCGAAGCTCGGCATCCCCGGATTTAATTTTGATAAACTTTAACTTTAATATAACAATATAATATTAATAATTATGTTCACGGAGAATACGCTTAGTTTCGCGATTTATATCGCGTTCTTTTATTTTTTGCCGTTTTTCAAAGGTCTTTTTACCACGCGCCAGCCATAGTTCGAGCTTTATGCGATTACCGCGAGTATATAGGGAAACAGGTATGGCTGTCAAGCCTTTTTCGCTTAATTTACCCATTAATTGTTTGATTTGTTTATTGTGTAATAACAATCGACGAGATCTTTGAGGATCGTAATCTTTGATATTGGAGGCTCTTTTATATGGCGCAATATTGGCTCCGATAAGCCATAATTCATTTTTTCTGACAATAATATGACCCGTGTCAATTTTAGCTCCTCCATCACGAATGGATTTTACTTCTTGGCCAGTTAACTCCAAACCAGCCTCAAAAATATCGAGGCATTCATATTCAAATTTAGCTTTACGGTTTACGGCTAGAATAGACATAGGAATTACTATAAACTAAAAATTGCTGAATCTCAAATTAATTATATACTGTTACCATTCGGTTGATGTGTTATACTGTTAATAATGGGGTGGTTGGGTTTATTATGCAACAAATTCAGGTAAATATTACAGTGGCAACTTTGTTGAAGATATTGGCTGTTTTGGCCGGATTATTTTTGTTATGGCGTGCTTGGCAAGTGATTTTTATCATAGCCACGGCTCTATTTTTAGCATCTTTGATTCAACCTTTGGCTGATTGGGCTTATAAATATCATGTGCCTAGAGGCTTAACAGTTATTTTTGCTTATATTATAGGAATAGGATTGTTGATTTTAACTATAATGTTGATGGTGCCGACTTTAGTGGATCAGGCTTTAAAATTGGGTCCAATATTTGGCGCCAAATGGGAATCGTTGCAAGACGCTATGAGCGGTATAAAAGATATCACAGCAAAATATGATTTATTGCCGGATGGTAGCTTTGCTTCGATACAAACAAAAATTGCTGAAATTGTTGCCAATGTATTAAAAGTATTGTCAGGAATTTTTGGAAGTATTGCTACTTTGGTAATAGTTTTGGTTATGACTTATTATTTGGTGGCTCAAGATAAAAAAGCTTTAACATTGGTTAATGATTGGATTCCAAAAAAACATAAAAAATTTGCTTTACATTTGATTGACGAGTTGCAACAACAGATGGGGCGTTGGTTTGCGGGGCAGGCTATTTTAAGTTTTCTTATAGGAATAATGGTATTTATTGCTTTGAGCATGTTTAGGATTGAGGGGGCTTTGGTTTTTGCTATTTTCGCGGGTTTGTTAGAATTTATACCATATTTGGGTCCGATATTAAGTAGTGTGCCAATTATTTTTGTGGCTTTTACACAATCAAATTTGCAAGGATTGTTGATCTTAGTGGCGTTGATAGTGATACAACAGGCCGAAAATCATATTATAGTTCCTAAAATTATGCAGAAGGCTGTAGGTTTAAATCCTTTAATTAGTATTGTTTCTATGTTAGTGGGCGCTCGTTTGTTTGGTATAGCGGGAGCATTATTGGCTATCCCTTTTGCCACGGCTTTCATGGTTATAATAAAAGAAATTAGAATTTATAGAGAATCCAGAATTTGATATTTAAAATTCATTAAACTTATTATAGATGTTAAGAGATTTATAAACGAAATATTGCAAAAATCCTATGCCTGATGAAGAAAAAACAAATATAGAAAATAATTTGGAACAAGTTAAAAGCATGGAAAGTGCGAATGAAATTCCAACTGTCAATATTCCTCCAATACCTCCGTTACCTCAAGAAACTCCTCCTTTGATTACAACAAGTTCTATTAATGACGATTTTCAAACAAAACAAGCGAATCAACAAAATTTAATACCGCCTTTGCCAACGCTGAAGCCTGTTTCTGAAAAGGAAAGGATTGTAAAACCGGCTAAAATAATTTGGGGAGATATTTTTAGCAGTGGAATTTTGATTTTGGCAACATTTTTAATTTTTATTTTGATAATTTTATTTTTTTTATTAAAATCAGGATTATTGGCTTTGCCGATTTTTGCTAATTTTTACAATGCGCCTAAACCGACCAGAATAGTAATCGCGCAACCGCAGGATTGGAATCAATTTAGTGATAGTTTAACAAAAAGATTGCAAGAAAAAAGCGTGGATAATCAGATTCCTATTGCTTTGGATGTAAGTGAAAAAGATTTTACGGGTTTATTGCAAGGAGTTGTGCATCAAGGATTGCGTAATCCGGAGTATAAAGTTGAAATTGCGCAAGTTGTATTTTTGCAGGATGAAATTGAAATGTATTTTTATATAACATGGAAAGAGATTTTTCAGGCGCAAATATTAGTAAAGATGATGCCCGTATTGCATAATAATGGAACAGTTATGTTGGAAGTTAAAGATGCTAAAATTGGCGATTTGCCAATACCTGGCAGTTTGTCTATGCAAATGATTGGATATTTTTTTGAAAGAGATGTTGGCACTTGGAAAATTCTTTTAGATAATGGATATGGAATTCAAGATGTAACGATATCCGACACGAAAGTTAGATTATTAATCGGTCCTCTAAAGCCATGATATTTTTTTATCGTTTATTGCCTTTTATTTGCTCGATAGCAATTGTTTTAAGTTTTTGGATTCAAACTCGTTATCCGTTTCAATATCCTTGGATGGCTTTGTTTGGAGTGATATTTTTGCCTTTGGCTTCTTTTTGGATGGCGCGTGGGCGAGTTGGTTATAAGGATTTAATAGAAAAAATGCTACCAACTTTAATTTTTATCTTCGCGTTAATTTTTGCATTATTACTTGCTGAAGGGAGCACGCAAATAATTGCGATTATGATTTTGGCAGGTGTGAGCACTTATCTTTCATTGGAGCTTTTGTTTTTGCTAGCTTTTGCTCCGCCTAGATATCCGGTTCATGGATTATCTAGGGTAAATATCGCTTATGTGCCTTTTATTATTTATTATATAGTGGCAACTTCCGTTGGTCTTATCATTTTTGTGCATACCCCTTTTTGGATTCATGTTTTGATTATGGTAGTGTTGGGATTAATTTTGTTTCGCACAACGGGTCATCCAGAAGCAACTAAAGAACAGAATCAAAGATGGATGCTGGTAGGTTTTATAACGGGTTTGCATTTAGGATTGTTGGGAATAATGTTGCCTTTATCCATGTTTGCTCAAGGCGCTATAGCAATGATTTTGTTTAGTTTTATGTTGCGCTTACGTCGATATTTATATAATCCTTTGCCGGTTAAAAAGCAGGCATGGCTGGAGGGCGCGACGGCAGTGATTTTATTAAGTGTTATATTAATCACATCACGATGGTTGTAGATAAATATTTATCTTGAAAAAAGGCTTGGATATTGTTATATTATTTGCATATAAATTATGAAAGCCAATGTAAAAAGATATTTGATGATTGCCTTATTGATAACGGGGCAAGTTTTTTTATCAATAGTTGCTGGTGGTATGGCGGGGTGGATAATGGCTGATAAAACTGCGAATAAGATTTTAGTGGATTATAGAGAATTGTCTGCTCACACGCATAATATGGCATCAGGAACTAAAACCGGAGTTGAAGTTGATTCAAGTGTTGCATCAACCACAATAAAATTAGTACCATTAACCATGCTTGATGGTTCGCCGAGATTGGCGCCAAAATCTTTATTGGACCGCCAATCAACTGTGGGTATTGTTTATGCTCAAAAACCTAAATCAACTGTTTTAGCCTTAACTGAAGACGATGCAAAAGCAAGAGCCGTGGCCATGACTTCGGATGGCTGGTTTGCTACAGCGCATGAAGCGATTAAACCTGTTTTGAATTCAAATTTATATATTTGGCATGATGCAAAAATGAATAGAGTTGAACAAATTATTTTGGATTCATCAACGGATGTTGCATTCTTAAAAATTAATGCTTCTAATGCTTCTGTGGCTTCATTTGCCAAACCTTTGTCCGGAAGATCTGGAATTGGTGTATGGCTTGAGGTTGGACCAACGCAATTTATTCCTTCCGTTATAGCCTCGTCACGAGCAAATAATTCGGGGGAAGCTGTTTCATCAGATAATATAAGTCGGAGAATTGTAGCAATCGGACAAATTCAAGAATCCGAAGCCGGAGCTTCGGTTTGGGATGCTAGTGGGGCATTGGTCGGTTTGATCGAATCCGGATCAGGCGATAGATTAAACATTATTCCGGGAGCAATAGTTTCAGGATCTTTGCAGAGTTTAATAACTAAACAACAAATTGAGCATGCGACTTTGGGTGTAAGAAGTGTAAATGTTTCTTTAGTGCGTTCGCTTGATTCGAATTTGAAATTGCCAGAAAAAGGCGCGTGGTTGTATTCGGCGAACGTAAATTTACCGGCAATTATACCGGGTGGAGCAGGGGCTGTTGCGGGTTTAAAAGCTGGCGATGTGATTTTACGAGTTGATCGTGATATAATAGATGAAAGTTTGGATCTTGGGGATATTATTTTGCAATTTGTTCCGGGCGCTAATGTTACTCTTAGAGTATGGCGTAACGGCGAAGAGCTCGATATCCCTGTAACACTTGGAAAACAAATTACAAGCAAAACATTTTAAAAACGAAATGAGTTTTGGATTATAATAGTATTTAGTTTCATGCCCTCTATCAATTTATTTAATTTGTACATTCGTGGATGGCGTCTCATAGTTTTACTGACGGCGTTGGGTTTTGTTTTGGCTTTGATTTTTTCTTTGATGCAAACCAAAAAATATTCTTCACAAGTTAGATTATTGATTACGCAAACAAATGTTACCGGAGTGGATCCTTATACGGCCATAAAATCCACAGAAAGAATAGGGCAAAATTTGGTTGAATTGGTTTTTTCATCTAGTTTTTTTAATGGAGTGATAAAAGAGGGTGGAGTTAATGCTAATTATTTTACTTTGAACGATGAAATAAAAAAACGGCGCGAATGGGCGCGAACCGTGCAAGTTGGGGTTACGCCCGGCACGGGTATAATGTATGTTACGGCTTATCATCCAGAAAGGGCTCAAGCTACGGCTATTGCGGTGGCTGTTTCGCGTCAACTTGCTGAACAAGCTCCTAATTTTTTTGGATATTCGGTACGTGTGCAGATAATTGATGATCCTTTGCCGAGCCGATATTTTGCTAAACCGGATTTTGCTACGAACTTGAGCTTTGGCTCTTTACTAGGGCTACTTATTGGTTCGGCGTGGGTGTTGGGCAGAATAAAAAGGGTGAGATAATTTTAATTAATTATAAATAATAGTTTTTAGTGTAATAAATACGAAATTCATTTCTATAAAATAAGGAAATGAATTAATTTTTTTGCTAAATTAAGTAATTTTTTTATATTGAAGTTTGTTTATACTCGAATAGTTTAAATAGATGTGGTTAAAATGGAGTTGATTATTGATTGATCAATAATTTTACTATTGACATTTTGATTAAATTATGCTAATGTTCTCTATTCGTAACTTTACTGAAGTGTGGTTTTTAAGCCGTTTCATGCGCGGGTGGGATGTTTTCCTCCTCACCTCATCCACCATGAGACGACTTAAACATCACACGGCAATAATGTGTGTGATGCGAACTTTACATTAAACTAGAAAAAAAGAAACTAGAAAAAAAGTTTCTCTTAAGAGACTTAAGAGAAATGTGGAAAAGTCAAACCATTGCCCTCTAAAGGGGCGCTACAACAAGCGCCCCAATGTGCGGGGCAAAAGGAGAAAGAGATGAATACGAACAAGTTGTTTTGGAGTTTTGCGTTTTCTGTTTTATTCGTCGTTTTTTCTGTGAAAATGGTATTCGCTGAAGAAGGAGAAGTTGCAGGAGGGAGTGACTCGTCAGATAGTTCGAGCGATGCTTCAAAGGATAATAAGGTTGAGACATGCGATGATATCGCCAAGTGCCTCGAAAAGGCACGCGCGCAAACAAAGCGCGTCTTTACCTGGGAGAAGTGCGAAGCTCCCACTGAACAGCGTATTGTTTTTGAAGATAATAAATACACTGTTCAGAATAAGGAAAATACAGCTCGTATTGAACAGGGCGCATGCGTTTGTCCGGATGGTTACGAGCTATCCAAGTCATGGCGCATGGTTCGAACAGTCAAGGCGAATGATGGAACCAAGACCGAGTATTACAAAGGTCTTGGAGTTTGCCTTCCTACGAATGTGGAGCCCAATGCGGAAGTTATTGCAGAGGGCTTGAATCGGCTGATGACTTTCGCTTCTCAAACAAACACCAGATTGAATGGTGTTGAGGGTAAGATGGCGGAAGTCATGGTTATTCTAAACGGCCATGCCCAGCAGATTGAGCTCAATGCTGAAGGTGTAAAATTCCTTCGAGAGCGATTGGAAGGTTTGGATGAACGTGTTGACCGTCATCAAGCGATTCTGAACACCATGTGCGCGGATCAAAATGCGCCACAAGGTGTGAGGGATTTGTGCGAAGCGGTTCAACGACTTGGTCGCGATCGACAAATCTTTCGACTGGGCGCCACAGGGACATATTCTCGCTATGCAGGGCGGAATTATGTTGGAATGGCCCTGGAGGGTGGTTGGATCACCCCACCTCTTTCTGATACCAGCTCTTTGCGATTAGAACTCGGAGGAAGGCTCGGAATTGGTAGTTCTAGCGAAATGAAAGAGAGTGGAAACTCTGCTCTTGGTCTTGAAGGAACTATCTACACCGGGCCACTGTTCGACCTTGATGATGATGGACAATACAAACTCCATCTCCGAGGCATGGGGCAACAGCTTTTGCTCATGGATGGTTTTAAGGCCATGGGTAGGCGGTATGGCGGAGAAGTGGCGTTCTCCTTCTGCCCTAAAGCGGAGGCATACTCGCAAGGTTCTTTTTGTGTGGTTCCTCACATGAATCTTGCGTATGGAGATTCTGCCTTTCTTCGCGCTCCCACTGAACAGCATCCCTCCCCACCCATGCGTGGAGAATCGGGTGCGACCTTTGGCGCTGGCATTGGCGTCATGGGTCAATTCTAATTCTAGTTTATTACAGTCTTTGGGCGAATTAAGTTTAATTCGCCCATTCTTTCCAAGGCTTTAATCAATAAAAAGATTGAAGTTTTGGATCGGATTTGATCTAAAAATAAAAAATTTCGCTCTTTTAGCGAAAATGAACTTTAAAAAAAGAAAGGAAGGAATAAGATGAAAAAAATGAGCTTTATCGTTGTGGTTTGTGGCTTGGTGTTTGGTGGATGTCTTGAGGAGACCGATGACTTTGCTGATCTCAGCGCATCTGGCGGAATGGCTGGAAGCGGGGGAGAAGCTGGCTCGGGCGGGAGTGAAACCGGTGGAACTGAAACCGGGGGCACGGGAGCTACTGGTGGAACTGGCGGAATGGCAGGAGCCGGTGGCACAGGAAGTAAAGCTCCTGAATGTGAGCCGGAAGGCGCAATGCGCGATTGCAAATGCCCTGATGGGGCGAGTGGTACGCAAAAGTGTGTGGATGGAAAGTATGAGCAATGTGTATGCGAATATTTTCCAGACGCGGATGGTGATGGTTATGGGGATGCGGAAGCGAATCCGGTTACCGGAACCAATCCGCCTTCGGGCCATGTAGGCAACAACGATGACTGCGATGACGGAGACGCCTCTGTCCATCCCGGAGCCACGGAAGTGTGTGATGGGAAAGACAATAATTGTAATGGGCAAGTCGATGAAGGCGGAGTGTGTGGTACTTCGCAGACTTGGTACGAGGATGCGGATGGCGATTCGTACGGCAACCCCAACCGCACTAAAGTCTCTGTGCAAAAGCCGGATGGATATGTGAGCATTGCCGGTGATTGCGATGACGGAGACGCCTCTGTTCATCCCGGAGCCACGGAAGTGTGCGATGGGAAAGATAACAATTGTGATGGGCAAATTGACGAAGGCGGAGTGTGTGGCACCGCTAGTACCAATGTTACCCTTAAGTATGAAGTGGACTGTGAAGCTCAAACATGGGCGCAGTCACCTCAACCAGAGGGTTCTTGGGCGGGTCGCGCATATGGTCCGCTGACCGGATGCGTTAGCACAGGCAGAAAGACAGCCTGCACGTTCGATGTCCCGGCTCCTGATTATCCTACATTTGTGGGGCAGGGCTCTGTGGGCTTTGGTCGATATGCGGGTGATGGCTCTGGCAATGCTCCGGCACCATGTGTTACCCCGACTCAAGTTGATGCCATGGAGGGGCACGCGATTACGCTTCTCTGCACAGTGCGTTTGTGGAAAGATGGCGTTCCGGTAAAACAACGATGGGAATCCAACGGTGTCATGAAGCCGTCCGGTACTCAAAGTTGCGAGGCGTCTGGATCCTTCCCATACTACAACTCTCGTCCGGTAGTGGAATAATCATGTAATGGGCGAGGCTAATATCTTCTTAATGTAATATTTAATGTAACTTTTATGCTTTAAACCTCTTTAAGCGCTTGCTTGAAGGGGTTTTTTTTGTAAAGAAAATAATTTTAGTAAGTGTTGAGAGAGAACGACTTTATTTTTTTAAAGAAAGAATAGAAAGTGATGTTATGTTAATTAATCACTAGATTTAGCGTTTTTTTGAGTTAAAAAAGGTTGGATATTTGACAAAAGTGGAAAAAACTGTCTAAATAAGCCAGAAAAATTGAACTTTCACTTAATAAAGAAAGAGACAAAAGGGAGAAGGAGAAGAGAAAAATGAAACTTCGTATAATGATGGTTACAGTGATGTTTTCTCTGTTGTTTGTGTATGAAGCAAAAGCTGAAGCATCGGCATTGGATCAATGCATCAAGGCTTGCGAAGCTCAATTGAAGTTAATTTGTTTTGATGAATCAAAGCGTGACATTACTGCGTTGTGCGGTAATATTCCGGCTTGCGCGAATGATAAATTATCAGCAGGTGAAAAAAGTGCGGTTAGTGCGTTGTTAGGAGCTTGTTATGAAGGTGTGACTAATCATTGCCCTTCCAACTGTCCACCGGCGAAAAAAAGTGACAAACGCAATACGACTAATTCGACGCAAAAGACTGTTAAAAGCCCTTCTAAGCAAGATGCTTGTAAAGCTGTTGGAGGTTTTTATTTAACCCAACCGGGTGGAACCGAAAAGTTTTGCTACACGCATCAGGCAATATACGAGCAAATTTTGGCAATTGAATCTAGATTGAAGGATTTAGAAAATCGTGCGCAAAGTTACGTGAATCAGGGTCAACCAGTACCTGTGAATATTTCGAATAACTACGAAGCACAAGTGCAATTGTTAAAAGATATTGACTTGACTTTGGTTGGTTATAACGAGCACTTGCATTTAATGAGCAATCATATCATTGAATATGCCAAACACTTCAATTCGAGAATAAACAGCCTTGAACAACGGATGAATGGTACTGAAGCCATGGCTAGTGCGGCCATGGGATTGGCTGAAGAGGTTAAGAAAAGCAACATGGCGAATATCGAGCCGGCTCTTATGGGTTGGAGTATGAATTTTTACTTTACTTTTCAATCTTTTACCTTATACGATGAGTTTATGCGTGCTGGAGGCTTGGAGGCAGGTTTGTATCCATCTCTATCAACAAACGGCCGTCATCGCGCGATTGTGGTTTTTGGAGGCGGAAAAGCTTCTGATTACTTTGAAAAGAGTATGTTGGAAATGCATCTTTTTGGCGGATATCGCTATTCGGCAGATTCGGGAAGCGTTTCCATCGGAATAGGAACTCATCGTTATAGTCGAACCGATGTTCAACAAGGTCGTTTATTCTGGATTGGTCCGCAAGCCGAAGGGCGGTTGAACATCGCAGACCTTAATGAACCGAATGAGGCGGTTAAGGGATTTAATCTTTATCTTTTGGGCAGGATTGGCGCGGGTTATCGTTACGGAAGACATGGGATCCTTGATCCAAAAGTCGAGCCCATTCAGGGTAGATTTGACGCGCCGATTTTATTTGGAATCGGCATTGAAAACGTTCCTTTCTTATAAGAATAATCTCATCACTTATTAGGAATCCGGCAGAAATGCCGGTTTTTTCTTTAGATTGAGAGGAAATATTATATTTGTTTTGTATAGTTAAATTTTTGAGCATCTAGCTTTATGTTTTTAATTTGTGGTAAGCTTTTAAGCATGAATTTGAATGAAGTTATAGGTCATGAATCAATT
Source organism: uncultured Gammaproteobacteria bacterium (assembly GCA_964563385.1). Taxonomy (GTDB): domain Bacteria; phylum Patescibacteriota; class Patescibacteriia; order 2-12-FULL-60-25; family 2-12-FULL-60-25; genus MWCR01. The sequence continues at coordinate 8,602 of CAZLVV010000002.1, read as the reverse complement.
AAAAAAATGTTACCCCTTTGGAAGAAAAAGCCGGCTTTTGCGTATTTATTTAGTGGGCCGGCGCATATCGGAAAAACACTATTAGCGGAAAAATTTGTGCGCGGATTGGCTGATTTGGATGAAATAAGATCATTGGAAACACATCCGGATGTGATAGTTTTGCTTCCCGAAGAAGGAAAAAAAGAGATAGGGGTAAAAATAGTGCGTGAGGCTAGAGCTAGATTATATGAAAGACCGCAAATTGCAAATAGAATGATTGTGTATTTGCCCAGAATAGATTGGTTGAATCAAGAAGGTTTTAATACTTTGTTGAAAGTTATGGAAGATCCACCCTCGGATACGGTTTTTATTGGTATAGCCGAACAATTATCTACAATCCCGATCACAATTTTTAGCAGAATGGTTCATATTAGTATGGGATTGGTGGCTGAGGATTTAATTTTTTCGGCTTTGATTGCCAAAGGGAAGGATGCTATAAGCGCCAAAAAACTTGCAAGAGGGGCTAGAGGCAAACCCGGTTTAGCTATGATGGAAAAAGATGTATTAATTCCATATCGTCAAGGGGCTATTGATTTTGTGAACGCAAAGAGTTTAGGAGTTCGTTTAGAGGCAATTGATGAGTTAAGACGTATAGTTGAAGAGCAAGAAGATTCTCGTGAGGGTTGGAGTGATGCTTTGAATGCTTGTATGGAAGAAGTGCGAAATTTAATGGCTACCGAAACCGATAAAAGTATTATTTTGGGGCAGGGTATAATTGATGCTTTGAATGCTTTAAATGGATCAATTAGTCCCAGAATTATGTTAGAAGGATCCGCGATTCAGGTATCTCGTAATAAAAATTTAATACTGCCCACAGGTTTGCCGAATGCTTATCCGAGCTCATTGGTTATTAGTTAGTGTGTTTTTATATACAATTTCAAAGAATAGATTGATTTATTTCAGATGAAAAATGACAAGAAGAGTGGTTTATTTCATTGCTCTTGATTTTGTTGTATAATATAAATATATGAAAAATAATATTTCAAAAAATATTGCTTGGGTTTTGGCATTATTTTTAATACTGCCTTTATTAGGACAAGGATGCTTTGCTCCTAAAAAAAATACCTCTACAGCTGGGCCGGATATGGGTATTTGGAAAACTTCGGATAGAGGTCAAACATGGGTGCATAAAATAGCATATGTAGAAGGCGCAACTCTTACGCCTTCGGTGGCGGAATTTGGTGTACAGTTTATTACTATTGATCCGCAAGATAGGTTGGCTATATACCTTGGTACATTGGAAAATGGATTGATATATTCTTATGATGGAGGAGATTCTTGGCGCAGATCTGAAACTTTGGAAGCAAAAAATGTAAGAGCCGTGGCAGTTGATTCTAAAAATAAATGCACTTTGTATGCGGTTAGCGGAAATAAGATTTATAAAACAAAAACTTGTGGCAGAGATTGGGAAGTTAAATTTTTTGATCCGCGTACCGAAGTTTCTTTTACTCAAATAATAGTAGATTGGTTTAATCCAACTTTGATTTATGCCGGTGTAAGTAATGGCGATATACTCAAATCGGAAGATGAGGGTGAATCTTGGAAAGTGATAAAACGAGCGAACGCGCCAATTTCATCTTTGGTTATAAGTCCGCATGATTCGCGATTAGTGTATGCTGGTACGGATGGAGATGGAATTTGGAAAAGCTTAGACGCTGGAGTGACTTGGTTGCAAATTCGTAAAGAGTTTGGCGATATCGGGAATGCTCGTAGGGTTGTTAAGGTTGTGCCTGATCCGGTTGATACGAATTTGATTTATTTAGTGCATAAAGATGGTATTGCAAAGTCAATTGATCAAGGAGCTACATGGGAGGCCATGTCTTTAATAACTGATATAGGCGAAAATAAAATTTCCGATTTAGCTATTGATCCGAATGATCCGAAAAAGATGATATATACAGGCCCAACTGCTTTAGTCTTTACGCAAGACGCTGGTATGACTTGGGAAGTTAAAAAATTACCCACGACAAATCATGGTTCGGTTGTGTTAATTGATCCAATTGATGGTAATTTGGCTTATTTGGGGATTAAGCCATCTAAAATAAAAAGATGATTAAAGTATCAAAATAATATTTTGTATGAATAAGCTTGAGGTTCTTAATTTCAGAATCCGATTTTGATTTTTTGTTGACTAAAAGCTAAAAATTGTGCAAAATGTTATTTCAAATATATGTTAAATTATATACAAGAGGCCGAGTCTGGTTTTGAACAGACTTTAGCCCATTTTACGAAAGATCTTAAAAATTTGCGTACTAATCGCGCAACAGCTGAATTGGTGGAGGATATTAGAATTGAAGCTTACGACCAAAGCATGGATTTGAAAGGCGTGGCTTCAATAACCATACCGGATGCGCGCACGATTCAAATTGAGCCATGGGATAAAAATTTAGTTAAAGAGATTGAAAAAGCGTTAATTGGCTCTGGTTTGGGTATAACTCCTAAAGTTGCTGGTACTGTAATTCATTTGAATTTACCGCCAATGACCGAAGAGAATCGCAAGGATTTAGTTAAACTAATTAATCAAAAGGCCGAACAAACCAGGATTTCTATTAGAAATATACGCGAAGAAGTTCGTGAACAAATTATTAAAGATGAAAAAGCAAAGACCATAACTGAAGATGAAAAGTATTCTTATCAAGAAAAATTGGATGAAGTGGTAGGTAGGGCTAATAAAAAAGTTGAGGAACTGGTTGCGCAAAAAGAAAAAGATGTCATGTCGATCTAATAAAAATCTAAGCATCAATATTACTACAGCATGATTAATTACTTTGAACTAGTCGCTAAGCATATCTTAAAGTTATGACGTAGAACGAGACAGGATTAACGTTATAAAAATAATTGCTGTAGTGATTGGAAGTTTTAAATAGATATGTCTAAAAATGAAAATAAGATGGATAAGTTAGTGGCGCTTTTGAAGAGAAGGGGGTTTGTATATCCTGGTTCAGAGATTTACGGCGGGTTGGCTAATACTTGGGATTATGGTCCATATGGCGCTCAACTTAAGAAAAATATTATTGATGCTTGGTGGAAAAAGTTTGTGGAATCTCGGGCTGATATGGTTGGAATGGATTCCGCGATTTTAATGAATCCCAAAGTTTGGGAGGCTTCAGGGCATGTTGATAACTTTACGGATCCATTGATTGATTGTAAAAAATGCAAAGAAAGATTTCGAGCTGATCATCTTGCTGAAGAACAAAATATTGCTCTTGAAGGAGTTTCAAAATTACCTTGTCCAAAATGCAAAGGTGAGTTGACGGAACCACGAACTTTTAATTTGATGTTTGAGACTCATATCGGGCCGATATCAAGTGATGCGAAGCCAGTTTTTTTGCGTGGAGAGATAGCGCAAGGAATGTTTGTAAATTTTAAAAATATAACAGATACAATGCGAGTTAAATTGCCTTTCGGAATAGCTCAATACGGCAAAGCTTTTCGCAATGAAATAACAGCGGGTAATTATTTGTTTAGACAAGTGGAATTTAATTTGATGGAAATGGAATATTTTATCGCTCCGCCAAAAGATGATTCAGAATGGCAAAAAGTGTTTGAGGAGTGGTTGGAAGATATGAAAGATTGGATAAAATCTTTGGGTATTAAAGAGGATGAAGTTTATTATCATGAAATAGATAAAAATGAATTGGCTCATTACTCGAAACGAACAATTGATATTGAGTATAATTATCCTTTTGGATTAAAAGAATTGTATGGATTAGCTTATAGAACTGACTTTGATTTAAAGCGACATATGGAAGCTTCGGGCATTGATTTAAGAATTATGGATTCCGTAACTGGTGAAAAAGTTTTGCCCCATGTGATAGAACCATCGTTTGGAATTGACAGAACATTTTTAGCAACTTTATTAAGCGCTTATAAGGAAGAGGATGTGCCAACAGCAAATGAAGATGAAGTTGATACTAGATATGTATTGAGTTTGCCTACACATCTTGCTCCTGTGCAAATAGCTGTTTTGCCGTTATTCAAAAAGGAACATTTGCAACAAAGAGCTAATGAAATTACGAAAGAATTGCGTGCGAAATATCGTATTGAATATGATGAAACTGGTTCAATTGGAAAAAGATATAGAAGACAGGATGAGGTAGGAACACCTTATTGTGTAACTATTGATTTTGAAACTGAAAATGATAATGCGGTTACAATTAGAGAAAGAGACTCAATGAATCAAGAACGTGTGCAAATTGATAATTTAATGAAATGGTTTGAACAAAAAATAAGTTCATTGTAATAGTTGATAATTTTTTATGAAAAATATACATAGCAAAAAATTAAAAAATGGCATGCAACTAATTTTAGTCCCAAAAGACGGAGCGCAGTCCATGACTCTTTTGGTGTTGGTTAAGGTTGGTTCTAGATATGAATCAATCAAGATTAATGGAGCTGCGCATTTTGTGGAACATTTGATGTTTAAAGGCACGGAAAAGAGACCTTCGACTTTGGATATTTCTAAAGAGCTTGATCGTTATGGAGCAGAATATAATGCTTATACGGGTAAAGATATTACTGGTTATTACATAAAGATGGATGCTAATCACACTTCGCTGGCAATAGACATGCTTTACGATATGTTGTTTTTTTCTAAATTTGATCCTGATGAAATTGAAAGAGAGCGTAAAGTTATTTTAGAAGAGATTAATATGTATGAAGATAATCCTCGCGATCATATTGCAGATTTGTTAGAGGAAGCAATGTTTTCTGGTTCTAGTTTGGGATGGAATATAGCTGGTACGCGAAAAACGGTTCGTGAAATAAAAAGAAATGATTTGGTAAAATTTCATCATGATTATTATATACCCGAACGTATAACTATTGTGTTAGCTGGTAAAATTATGCCAGCAATTGTAAAAGAATTTGAAAAAACTTTTGGAAGCGTTAAAATTCCAAAACAACATACAGATAATTTGTTTGCGTGTTTTAAAGAGCCTAAAAAATTAAAACAACCCATAGTTTTTCAGAAAAAAGAAACCGAACAAACTCAGTTAGCTTTAGGTTTTTACGGATTGCCTTATGGGCATAAAGATAGGCAAGTGGCAAAATTGTTATCATTGATTTTGGGGGGCAATATGTCTTCGCGGTTATTTATAGAAATTAGAGAAAGAAGAGGTTTGTGTTATGCAATTCGTGCTATGCATGAATCACTAGAAGATACAGGTATCTTGACTATTTGGGCTGGATTAGATAAAACAAGGTTGAAAGAAGCGATACGAGCTATTTATGAAGAATTGAATAAGATGATACAACAGACTGTAACTAAGGATGAGTTACAAAGAGCTAAAGATCATGTAACCGGAAGCATGTCTTTGCATATGGAAGATACAGCAGTGCTAGCTAGATGGTATGGAGCGAATTGGGTTTATGAACATAATTTTGAATCACCAAAAGACATAATAAAAAAAATAAAAGCAGTTACATCAGAAGATATTCAAAGAGTTGCCAGAAAGATATTAAATCCAAATAAAATGGTTGGAGCCGCAATTGGTCCTATAGCTTCCAAAAATGATTTTGCTAAAATAATTGCTAGAAAATAATATGAACCCATTAATTATTGCTAATTGGAAGATGCATTATGGCCCTATTAAAGCAGGGGGCTGGATTAGAGCATTCAGACGCGAAAGATTGCCGAAAGATGTTGATATTGCAGTGGCCGTTCCGCATGTTTCTCTGGCGGCGGCTAGAGCTTCTTTAGGAAGAGCTTCTATACCTTCATTAGCTGCTCAAGATGTTTTTTGGGAAGTTGACGGAGCTTATACGGGTGAGATTTCACCTTCTATGCTAAAAGAGTTTGACGTTACTTATTGTTTAATTGGTCATAGCGAGCGTAGACAATATCTTGAAGAAAATAATGAAATGATACAGAAAAAGGCTGTAGCGACTCAAAAATCAGGTATTATACCGGTTATATGCGTAGGAGAAACTGCGCAACAAAACAAGAATAAAGAAACCAATAAAATTTTACGACAACAAGTAACTGCGGTTATAACAAAATTGGATCCGGAAGCAAGAACACCTTTTATTTTTGCATATGAACCAATTTGGGCTATAGGTAGTGGCAAATCATGTCCTAGCCAACGAGCTAGAGAAGCTCATGAAATAATTCGCGCTACGATTGCAAAAAAATTTGATCAACAAATTGCGGAAAGAACTAGAATTATTTACGGCGGATCTGTTGATCCAAATAATATTAGCGAATATCTAACAACTACTGGGATTGACGGCGCTTTAGTCGGAGGAGCTTCGTTGGATCCGCGCGTTTTTGGCCTTTTGTGCAGAAACGCGATACCAAACTAACATGAATCAAATATTATTTTGGATTGCGGTTGGAGTTGCGTCAGTATGTTTTACCGCAATATTGTTTTTAATTTATAAACATTGGAATGAAATACGTTTAATAGATCCGGATTCAATTAAGGAAGAAAAAGAAAAGCAAAAACGCGACGAACTGGTAAAAGAAAGATTCAAACGTATTCAAAGCGGGAAAGTGGAACCATTAAAGATTTTGTATAGACGTTTCATTTTTTCGTTAAAGACAGCTTTTCATCGCAGTTATTTAAATTTATTAAATTTAAATCGTTTTTACGAACAAGCAAAACATCCTTTTGCTAAAGTGGCTCCAAGTCAAGATGAGAGAATTAAATTGCTTTTGGATGAAGCGCGCAGTTTGGCGAGGGATTTGAAATGGGCGGATGCAGAAAAAAGATATTTGGAAATTTTATTGATGGATAATAGAAATTCGGAAGCTTATAAAGGAATTGGTCTGATTTATTTGAAGCAAAAAATGATGCCTCAAGCTAAAGAAACTTTTGAATATTTGTTAAAAGTTAAACAAGTTGATGATGTTGTTTATGCTTCATTAGCGGATATAGCTAATTTTGATAAAGATAAAAGATTAGAAGAAGCTTATAGAATTAAAGCTGTGCAAATTAGACCAAGACTTGCGAATAGACATGCGGAATTAGCAAAATTTTATATTGATATGGGCGCTTATAAAGAAGCTTGGCCATCAATTAAAAGAGCAACGGATTTGGATCCAAAATCAATAAAATATCAAGAGTTGGCTTTGGAATGTTTAATAGAGTTAGGTGAGGCTATTGACGCCAAGAAAAAATATGATAAATTGCGTTTGGTTTTAGATGATCAACCTAAATTAGCAAAATACAAACAAAGAATTGAAGATTTAAAAAAAAATATAGTTTGAAATGCACTTTGTTAATTTTTTTGAAAATACCTTGTTTATAAGTAACTGGACTAATTTAAGATTATTTATTATACTTTTTGGACATTTTTGCCGTTGTAGCTCAGCTGGTAGAGCATCTCCATGGTAAGGAGAAGGTCACCGGTTCAATCCCGGTCAACGGCTCCATTTACGCTAAAATTTTACATGAAGAGTTATTCTTTTTTAAGATATTTTTTATAAAATTTTAGCAGAGTTGGGTAGGTACCGAAGCGGTCAAACGGGGCAGACTGTAAATCTGCTGGCTCAGCCTTCCCAGGTTCGAATCCTGGCCTACCCACCATAACAAAATCCGATATTATCGGATTTTATTTTTATTTGATAATATTAAATAAAGTATTAATTTTTGTAAGTTAAATAATATTATGAATTGCTTTTTTTATATTTTTGATTAAAAATAACAGAGTTATATGAGAGAAAAAAAATATATTGCATCTTTTGTGTTTTTGCTAGTTATTATGCCGATTGCGGTTTTTGCTTATGAACCGCGATTTGCGGGTTCGGAAGTTAAATATGATGTTGAAGATCCGATCCATGAAATTGGATATTATGCCAAATTACCTGGAAAACCAGCAAGATATGTGATAAATTTTGCTGAACCGGGTGAGTTGAAAGCGGTTTTACGTATTCCTGATGTTCCTTGGGCCACCAAAAATGTGATGATGCATGTAAATTATAAAGATCAGAATGGGGAGTCGCAAAAGGCGGATTTGATTTTTGAAGAAGATGAGTGGAATTATTATAAAGATGAATTTACAGGAAATGGATATTTTTTAGGTCCTGAATTTTTTGTTGAAGTTGCGAGTGGAACGCATACGATTACTATTAGTTCTTTGCCAGATAATGAAAAACCATATGTTTTGATTATCGGAAATAGAGAAGATAAATCTTGGCGGTCTGCCTATAGAACATTTGTTGAATTGGCAAAAATAAAAAATCAAGTTTACTCTGAAATGCCTTTGACTGCATATTGGAATATTTACGGAATTATTTTAGTTTTTCCGGTTTTATTGATTACTGTTTTGTTGATTTATGGAATTGTAAAAACATATTTAAATTTTAAAAAAATGGATGAACAAATGAGTGGAAGTGATGAAAATTACGATAGCGAGAATAATAATGTAAAATAGATTGAAAACTTGATTAATTAGATACGTTTTCTTGATTTGATAGGATCTTTTTTATTAGAAATTATATGGATTTGTTAAAATATATTGAATTCTAGAGATTAAAAAGATGTATAGGAATCTATAAAATAGCTTAGTGTACAGTTAACCTTCAAGGGTGACTCTTTTTAACTGACTATCGCGATTTCTA
>CAZLVV010000001.1:0-78215 GCA_964563385.1 uncultured Gammaproteobacteria bacterium | reverse complement strand
AGAAATCGCGATAGTCAGTTAAAAAGAGTCACCCTTGAAGGTTAACTGTACAGTAGTAACTCACCCCATACCCCTCTCTTAAACTAAGAGAGGGGCTGTAAAAACTAGTTAACAAGTCTCCCTCTTAGTTTAAGAGGGAGATTTAGAGGGAGTTAAGCCATTGTGTGTAAACGTTATTGATGGAACTTTATTTGTTGTTGTGCTATTCTTTTTGGCATATGCAACGTGAACAAGCCATAAAAATTCTTAAAATAATCACATTTATTGGTATTTATGGAGGGCTCTTAATGCCACTCATGTTCATACCAATTGTGATTTTTCCTTTCGTTTTTTCTAAACTCATCTTTTTTCAGGTTCTTATTGGTTTAACTTTTCCGGCTTATTTGATTTTAGCTTGGGCTTGCCCAGAATACAGACCGCGCAAATCCATTTTGTATTTCGCATTCATCGCTTATTTTGTCGCTTTATTATTTTCTGTAATTTTTGCGGTTGATCCTTTGCGCGCTTGGTGGGGCAATCAAGAGCGCATGAATGGCTTGTTTACTCTTTTGCATTTGTTCGCTTGGTTAACCATGACAATTTCATTGGTTAAAACTTGGCCACAATGGCGCAATGTTCTTAACTATCTCACAATCCTTGGAGCTTTAATGGGCATTGTTGCTTTATTGCAAAAGCCTTTTCCAAATTTGTTGCTGTTTCCAGCCGGTCCACGCGTGGGTGGTTTGCTCGATAACCCAATTTATCAAGGCGCGTATCAGCTCTTTATTTTATTTTTCATAGCTCTTTTGTGGTTCAAAACAAAATCTCGTGGCTGGAGAATGTGGTATGTGTTTGTCGTAATAATTTCCATGTCAGCCATGTTTGCGGCAGGTTCGCGCGGTCCGTTTATGGGGCTCATATTTGGCGCCGTAATTTCTGCCATATCTGTTGGTGTAATGTATAAAAATACCAAAGTTCGTTTTGTTTTATTTGGCGGTATTGGTTTGGCCACGATTTTGTATTTGGCAATTGTTACAGTTGGTGTTAAAACCGCAACTTTCCAAGCATTGCAAGCGTCATATCCAACAGCTACTCGCATCTTTTCTTTACAAACCGGTACTGCTGGCCGTTTTATAGCTTGGGATATTGCTTGGCAGGCTTTTTTGGAACGTCCGCTTACGGGTTATGGTTTGGATAATTTTCACATGGCTTTTAACAAATATTACAATCCCAATTCTTTACGCTCTGGCTATTACGAAACTTGGTTTGATCGCGCGCACAATACTGTAATGGATGTGTTTAGCATGACAGGGTTATTAGGCTTTTTAACTTTTACGGGTATTTGGATAGGCATATATTATACGGTTATCACAGCGCGTCGAAAAAAATATTTGGATATTCCCACTACCGCTGTGCTAATGGGTTTGCCTGCGGGTTATTTTCTGCAAAATATTTTCGTTTTTGATCATCCTGCGGCATTTAGTATGAGTTATCTTTTATATGCTTTAGTTATCTGCTCCGGATTTGCCACATTTGTGGGTCAAGAAAATAAAGTTACTGGCAAAAATAAATCAGTGCCTTGGATTACTTTTGGAATTATTCAAGCTGTTTTTTTACTCTTGGTTTATTTAACGTCCATCATGCCTTTTTACGCTTCCACTTTGGTCATCAAAGCCAACAAAGAGCTTTCGCTTGGCGATCTGCCCAAAATGGTTGATTTATCTAAGCGCGCCTCTTACATTCAAACTCCGTATTTGGATGAACAGTATTTTATCAATTCTCGCACTCTTATCAATCTAGCAACCTCCGGCAATTTAAATCGCTGGCCAGCTTGGCGTGAATTTTTTGATTTGACACAAAATGTTTATGATCGCTTTTATGCGGGTCATGGTAACAATGCTCATACCAGCTACATACATGCCAGTATGCTTTCGGCTGTCGGTTTGGCCATGCAGGATCAAGAAATTATTAATCTTGCCGAACAACGTTTTAATTCGGCAATCAAACTTAGCCCCAAACGTCAACAACTCTTCTTTGCATTGGCAGAGTTGCTTCGCGCTCAAGGCAGATATGATGAATCTTTGGATTTATACATGCAAGCCGTTGATTTTGATGATCAAGTCGGCGAATCATGGTGGTATGTGGGTGTAACTTATTATTTTGATAAAAAACAACCCGAAGAATCGGCAAAATATTTAGCTCGCTCGCAATCCGTTGCTTATCCATACAAGTTAAAATCCGCGCAAGACGCTTATCTAGTTGCTCAAGCTTATGTGACTTTGCAAGACGCGGAATCCATGCGTAAATTGGTTGTTAGCTTACCAGAATTGCCAGCTTCTCAACCCGAAGTTTATATTCAAATCGCCAAGGCTTGCCAAGATTTAAATCTTTTACCCGAACGCAATTTGATTCTAAAGGCAGTTTCACAAATGGATCCAATTACCAAAGCCAAGTTCCAGCCCCTTTTGCAAGATGAGGTTCAAACAATGGAGGATGCGTTAACAATTTACGAATCCGAACAAGAGATCGAAAAACAAGAACAATCACCAACCTCTACAAACGCCACAACCACTCCGGCTTATACCGGGCCAAGGAGGTAGTGTAGTCCTATAAGTTACTTATAACTCCCTCTAAATCTCCCTCTTAAACGGGATAATCACAAGGATTATCCCTACGGGTGCGGTGATTAAATCGTAGGGGCAAATCTTGTGTTTGCCCGTGCCAGATTTGTCCGTGCCAATGCAATTTTTATTCATGTACGGATAAACACGAGGTTTATCCCTACGAACAGGGTATGAGGTGAGTTATATCAACACATCCACGCTTTCTTGCATTGTCTTGTGTTTTTGAAATCTTTCTTTCACAACTTCATAAGCCTGATCCGCCAATTGCGCCCCAAGGATAGGATCTTTAATCAAGTCAAGAATTGCATTACCCAAAGCTTTGAGATTTTTTGGCGGAACAATTAATCCGGCTTTTGGTGCAAGCATCCATTTGGTAGCGCCAACATCGGTGGCAATTATGGGGATTTTGGATGCCATGGCCTCAAGTAAAGTTATGCTCATGCCCTCTTTAGAGGAGGGGAGAACAAACACATCAAAAGCGCGGTACAAGGTCGGCGCATCCATTCGGCGCCCTGTGAGCATTATATAGTTTTGCGCGTTCATCGAGTCTCTCATTTTTTGCAAAGCTTCAAATTGCGGACCATCGCCCACGATCACAAAACAAATCCTCCTATCCGCTTCGTTAATTTTTTTGCAAACCTCCAAATACCACAATAAATTTTTAGGCGGATAAGCATTGGCTATCGTTCCCACAATTATTGCTTCCGGATGAATGCCCAAACGCTCGCGCGCCATCTCTTTGCTTAATAATTCGCTTTCAAATTGTTTTACGTCAATTCCATTAGGAATTGTTAACATTTTTCCTTTAGGCTTTATCCCTAATCGCTTTGCCAAATTCTCATCTTCGGGATGCACTGTAATTATCACATCCTTCCATTTGGCGCTTAGTTTTTCTATCCAAATATATAATTTCTTTTTCCAATTTGGCAGATCTTCATTAAATACCCAGCCACCGATACAATAAACAATCTTCGGAATATGAGCCAATTTTCCGGCCAAGGATCCAATTACTCCCATCATGGTTGAATTAAGATGTATCACCTTTGGTTCCAATTCACGAAAAAGTTTTATCAATTCAAAAACCGCTTTGATGTTAGTAATAGGATTGATGTCGCGCGTCATGTGCTTAAGCTCAACAAAATCAATTTCGGACAAAAGGCATTTGGTGGATAATTCGCGCCCAACATCTAGCATCTTGTATTGCTCATCTTGTTTTTTATCTTTAACATCTTCAATATGATTCGGATTCCCACGCTCGTCAATCGCCAAAACTTTGGCTAATTTTTGATGTTCGTTATTTGATTTTGGATAATCATGCCCTGCCACAACAATAACCTTTTCTCCTCTTGCTTTTAACTCTTTTGCCAACTCAAAAACATAGAGCTGTGCTCCGCCCCAATCTTGGCTGGTGATCATAAGCATGATCGCGTTTTTTGGTAAATTGCTCACAGCTGGGTTTTAGCATAAAATAGAGGAAAATGCCAATTTCAAATCTTGATTTTAAACCAAATTATCAATCCAATTTATTTGATTATTTAAGAGCATAATCATACCCGCATTAAATAATTTAACAGATTTTGAGCGCGAATTTTGGCAAAGTTAATGCTTGGTAGCAGATTGCTTTTTCCACTAATTTAGCGTAAGGTTAGCTTATTATGTTAGGCGGTAAAACCATTGTTGTTACAGGCGGGGCCGGATTTGTTGGCTCCAATCTTTGTCGTCGACTCGTGTTACTTGGCGCCAAGGTTATTTCGCTTGATAATTATTTTACCGGCTCGCGCGACAATCACATTGCTGGCGTTGATTATCGCGAAGGACATACTAAAAACATTGAACAAATTATCAGTGAAACTCCGGATTTGGTTTATCATTTGGGTGAATATTCGCGTGTGGAAAAAAGTTTAGAAGATTCGCCGGAATTGGTTTGGGATCTGAATAAACAAGGCACGTTTGCGGTTTTGGAATTCTGTCGCAAAAAAAACTGTAAAATCGTGTACGCCGGCTCATCCACCAAGTTTTCGGATGGCGGACATGGGCGCAATCTCACTCCATACACTTGGACAAAAGCGTCCAATACAGAGCTCGTTAAAAACTATGGCAAATGGTATGGCCTGCCTTTTGCCATTACTTATTTTTACAATGTCTATGGCCCGGGTGAAATATCTCATGGCCCTTATTCAACTTTGATTGGAATTTTTAGTGAAGAATTCAAACAAGGCCAGCCCTTAACCGTGGTATCTCCCGGCACACAAGAAAGAAATTTTACTCACATAGAAGACATTGTTGATGGCCTGATTTTAGTTGGCGCCAAAGGCGAGGGAGATGATTTTGGCATCGGAGCCAATGAAGCTTATTCTATCCTCGATGTGGCGCGGATGTTTGGTGGAAAAATAATAATGCTTCCCGAGCGACGTGGCAATCGCTTAACCTCATGCATTGATACAACTCGTATTACCGAGCTCGGTTGGACGCAAAAACATAAACTTGAAAACCATATCCGTGATTTCACAGCGCGAACACAACAATCAATCAACGAGGAAAAGCGCGTCTTGGTCTATTCCACAACATTTTATCCTCATCAAGGAGTCGCGGAATCAGCTTTGCTTGAGTTAATGCGCAAGATGCCGGATATTCATTTTGATATAATCACCACCGCTTTTTCATCCACCGGCAAACAAGAACCATCGCCTTTGCCCAATGCTACTGTTTATCGTTTGGGTTATGGCAAAACATTTGATAAGTATTTGTTGTTGTTTTTGGGGTCGCGCAAAGCCAAGGAACTTATTGCTAAACACAAATACCTTTTCGCTTGGTCAATTATGGCAAGCTATGCCTCGCTTTCCGCTATTTTTACTCGTCGTGGTAAGTCTTTGCCTCTCCTTATCTCTCTTGCGGATCAAAAGCTTGAGCGCGTAAATTGGCATTTGCGCCTTATTTTAAACTCGATCCTCAATAAAGCTGATCAAATTTCTGCTTCATCCGGAAGTCAATTGCATTATGCTTCGCGTGTTGCCAATCAAGCTCGCCTTACCGCCTCCAATCGCCAGGGCGATGTTTTTGCCAATCAAATCCGTTTTATTTATAACACGATTCTTAAAGATGAAACTCAAAAATTTGAAGCGCAACAAACTAAAAAACATATCCTCATTTTTTCTACCGCTTATTTTCCTCTTATCGGCGGAGCAGAAATCGCTATCAAAGAAATCACTGATCGTTTGTCCAACTGGAAGTTTAATTTAATCACCGCGCGGATCAAATCCGGATTGCCTTCAACCGAACAGATGGGCAATGTTACTGTTCATCGTGTGGGATTCGGTAAATCCATGGATAAGTATTTATTGCCAATCTTGGGTGTAATCAAGGCTTTTAGAGTCGCGCCAGCTAAACATGTTCCCATTGTTTGGCCCATGATGGCCAGCTTCGGCGGTTTTACGGCTCTCATTTATTGTTGGTTTCGTCCCAATACCAAGATGATGCTCACTTTGCAAGAAGGGGATCCGCCCGAGCATATCTTAAAACGTGTAGGAATATTTAAACCATTATTTTTAAGAATTTTTAAGCGCGCAAACTCCATTCAGGCTATTAGCCAATTTTTAGCTCAATGGGGTAAGGAAATGGGGTTTAAGGGCGAGTCGGTTGTTATTCCAAACGGCGTGGATGTTAATCGATTCATGCAATCAATAACCTCGGAGGAGCGTCAAGCTTTGCGCAAAGAATTGGGCTTTTCGGAGCAAGACGTGGTTTTGGTCACGGCTTCGCGTTTGGTTCTTAAAAACGCAACCGATGATCTGATTTTATCTTTACTCCATTTGCCAGAAAATTATAAAGCTTTGGTGGTTGGGGAGGGTGAAGACATGCCCAAGCTTAAAGATCTTGTTTCGCAAAACAAACTAGATCAACGTGTAGTATTTTTGGGTCAGCGCGATCATGCCGAATTACCAAGGTTGCTCCAAGTTTCTGATATTTTTTGCCGACCATCTTTATCAGAAGGATTGGGCAATTCATTTTTAGAGGCCATGGCCTCGGGCATTCCCATCATCGGCACACCCGTGGGCGGTATTCCTGATTTTTTAACGGACGGTGAAACCGGTTTATTTTGCGAACCTAAAAATCCAGAATCCATAGCAAGGGCTGTTATTCGTATTCAAACCGAATTCGGATTGCGAGACAAACTAATACGTCAAGGCAAAGATTTGATAATCAATCAATATGATTGGAAAAAAATAGCAGAAAGGATGAACAATATATTTTGCTCAATATCCGAATCTTGATTATATTGTCTGAACCTTGATTCACTTGATTTGGGGATTAACTTGATTATTGTTAAACAGCAAGAGAGCAGATAATCAAGCGCAGGATTTAACGATTAACATGATTATATGTCGCATGAAGATATAACGCATAGGATTATCGGATGCGCAATGAGCGTTCATCGAACTTTAGGAAATGGCTTTCAAGAGGTTGTTTATCAAAGAGCATTAGCTATCGAGATGAGTTTACAGGGCTTAAATTTTGAAAGAGAAAAAGAATTGTCTATTATTTACAAAAATCAAAAAGTTGGAACAAGAAGAGTGGATTTCTTCGTTGAGGACAAGATTATGGTTGAATTAAAAGCTTTAACGCATTTAGAGGATGTGCATCTATCTCAAGCATTCAATTATTTGGAAGCTTATAAAATAGAAGTTGGTTTATTAATAAACTTTGGAGCCAGAAGTTTGGAATTTAAACGAGTTCACAAAAAATTCAGATAAATCAAATATCCGAATCTTGATTCACTTGATTTGGGGATTAACTTGATTATTGTTAAACGGCTAGGGAACAGATAATCAAGCAAATCAAAATAATCATGCTAATCAAGGTTCGGACAATAAACTATGAAAATACTCATCGCGACAGGCATCTACCCACCTGAAATCGGCGGACCAGCAGGTTATGTTAAGGGTGTTGCGACCGAACTTGCGAATCAGGGACATGAGATTGCTGTTGTTACCTATGGAGACGAAAAAACAGAACAAGCCACGATTTATAAAGTAATTGCCGTGCACCGCTCGTCAAATATCTTGTACCGATATTTTAAATATTTTTGGCAAACATTTAAGCTCGCGCGCAAATCGGATCTTATTTATGTGCAAGGACCTGTTTCCGAAGGATTGCCAGCAACATTGGCGTCAATTTTTGCTCGCAAGCCCCTTGTTCTCAAAATCGTGGGGGATTATGCTTGGGAACAATATCAGCAAATTCACTTATCTTCTCTTGAGTTACTTGATGAGTTTGTTACGCATCGGCATGCGGGAAAAGTTTGGTTAATGGAAGCGACTGAACGTTGGGTGGCTAAACGCGCAAAAGCAATTATCGTGCCGTCAAAATACTTAAAATCCATCGTGGAGAAGTGGGGCATCTCACCAAATAAGATCAAAGTTGTTTATAATAGTATCGCTCCACTTCCGCATCTCGAGTCAGAAGAACATGAGGTAATTAAAACAAGTGATAAACAACAAAGGATAATTTTAACCGCAATACGAGCCGTGCCTTGGAAGGGCGGAGATTTTTTGTGCGATGTTATTAAAGATTTGCCCGAGGAATATATTTTGGCCGTGGCCGGTGATGGGCCAAAGCTTGAGGATTGGAAAAAGCACGCGCAAGAAATTGGTGTCTCAAATCGTGTTATGTGGCTCGGTAGATTATCGCGAGTCGAACTTGCTAAATGGTATCGCAAAGCTGATTTATTTGTACTGGCCACTGGTTACGAGGGTTTCCCTCATGTTGTTGTGGAAGCCGTGTCCACAGGCTTGCCTTGTATTGTGAGTGATAAAGGCGGTAATCCTGAAATTGCGGAACTTTTTCCAAATTTAGTAAAAGTGGCGCCATATCAAGACAAACAAGCTTGGGTTAATTTAATCAATTCATCACAAGTCACAAGCCGCGCATTTCACATAGAAATGCCTGAAATTCTTGGGTTTAACAAAATGGTGGAGGAGACTTTAACTATTCTATCATCTCACGCCTCTAACTCCTCTCATCATTCTGAATCCGCCAATCATCAATCCAAACTTGTTTCAGAGTCCGCTCTTCAAAACCCTCAAAAAACTAGACTAATCATGATCAGCCTGGATCGAAAATTGTTTGAGCCGGGACAGGTCAGAGACAGGATTATTAACCAGTTGCAAGGATTTGAGGCCACTATTATCGTTTTTGGCAAGCAAAAATTTGATGAGCAAATCGCGCCCAACATACAAGTCATTTCCACAAACTCATGGAACAAGTTTTTTTATGTTACGGACGCGCTTTGGTTGATCTGGAAATTACGCAAACAAAAATTTGCTGTCATTACCTCGCAAGATCCAATCGAAACCGGTTTAGTTGCTTATCTTGGATCAAGAATACACAAATCCGCGCTTGCTATTCAAGATCACGGTTATCATTTTCACGGCAACTATTATCGCCTAGAATCCTGGCTCAATCAATTTCGCTATCTTTTAGCTCGTTTTATCATCTCTCGCGCTGATGCTATCCGAGTCGTAAGTCAAAGAACCAAAGACGCGCTTATTAATCTTAGCATCTCTCAAGAAAAAATCATTCGTTTTCCCCTTACGTTTGATGTTAATTCGTATTGTTCTGTGGCAAGTTCAAAACATTCCTCTCTTGAATCAAAAGAAGAAAATAGTGAGAGTTATTTTTTATTAGTTTGTCGCTTTGTCCCAATCAAGCGTATTGATCTTGCTATTCACGCCTTTAGTATTTTTTTCAAGCAAAATCCGAATGCTAAACTAAAAATTATTGGTCAAGGTCCGCTTGAGAATCAGATAAAACAATGGATCGCTGATTTTGAATTACAAGATAAAGTTGAAATAATTCCTTGGACCGAAAATCTAGCCGATTATTATCGCAAAGCCGTGGCCACTCTCATAACCTCGGATCGCGAGGGTTTTGGTATGATAGCCGTGGAGTCGCTTGCTTGTGGAACGCCTGTTATCATGACCGATGTGGGTTGCGCTCATGAAGTTGTCAAAAATGAAGAAAATGGAATCATTGTCCCTGTTGGCAATGTTATGGCCATAGCAAATGCGATGCAATTAGTTTGGGAAAAATCCAAGTTTCAAATTCAAAATTTCAAGCTAATAAACCAAACGAGTATGAGTGATTTTCTTCAATCCGCCATCAATAATCAGCAGTTAGCTAAACAAAAATTGGTTGAAGAGATGGGGAAGTTTGAGGAAAAAGAATTGGATAACAAGCGATTACGATTGCTGTTTATAACCCAAGTCGTTGATAAAAAAGATCCGATTTTGGGCTTTGTAGTTCGTTGGATTCAGAAATTTATAAATCAGAATGTAAAAATGACCGTGTTTACCAGAAAAATGGTTTATACGGATTTACCAAACGGCGCGCAAGGTCAAGATTTGGGTCAACCAATCATCAAACGTGTGCTTAAATTATGGTATTATTCGATTAAATATCGCAAAGATTATGATAAGGTGTTTGTGCACATGACACCACAGATAGTTGTCATGGGTTATCCTATTTGGTTAATTCTACGCAAACCGGTCTACATGTGGTATATGCACAAAAGTGTTACTTGGTGGCTCAAAACCGCACTTTGGATATCTAAAAAAACTTTTACTGCCTCCAATTTATCGCTTAGAGTTGATTCACCTAAAAAAAATATCGTTGGCCACGGCATAGATACTAACCAATTCAAACCCATGGACATTGTGCGCAAACCAGAGGTTCTGTGGGTCTCGCGCATTCAACCAAGTAAAAAATTAGAAGAATCCTTATCCTTTATGGCCGAATTTAAGCAAAGATATCCAAATACACAATGGAATATGCGTATAATTGGTTCTAGTGATGGCAACGAAGAGTATTTGGCAAATATAAAACAAGAGGCGGATAGACTAGGTATTGCTGAAAGAGTAATATTTGAAGGCCAAAAAAATCACGACGAATTGCCTCAAGTTTTTTCTGGAGCATCGGTTTTTATCAGCACTAGCGAAACCGGCAGTATTGATAAAGTTGTGCTCGAGTCTTTAGCTTGTGGCACTCCCGTAATCGCCAAAGGCGCCGAATATCACTATTTGCAAGGTGTTGTAAAGTTGCAAGATAAAGAAACTGCCATGCAATCTCTTAACGCTTTTCTTACCAACCCACAGACTAATGAAATTGCCAGAAAGGGAGTGATTGAGGGGCATGATTTGGAGAGGTTGATAAAAATACTAATTAGCTTTTGCGTTTAGCATTTGATTTTTTGTGCTACAAAAATAAACCATTTGAAAACCAAATAAATTAGGCAGAGTATTTTTATAGTATCTAAAACCATTACTTGCTTGAAAGTGGTCAACTTCAAGATTCAACGCGTTCAGCCAATCAAGAAAATCCAAATGCGACCAAAAACGCAAGTGCTCAGATGGATGACTTATCCATTGTGTAAAAAAACGTCCTTTAAACATTAGATGAAAGCGGAATTTATAAAAAGCACTGTTCGGTATAGTGATAATCATTTTATCTGTAATCGATCGAAGTTGGTCTATTATTTCTTCAGGGTTTGGCGTATGTTCGAGGACTTCACTTAAAATTATTACGTCCCAATATTCATTGTTAATGTCAGCAAAATTTAAACTCGCTAAATCTATTTGATGTGTACTAATTCCATTTTTATTGTACTCATTTAAAACTACTTTTGAAATATCTGCTACGTGTATATCACAGTTTTTATGCTTTAATTCCAAAGCTAAGCGCGAATTACCGCAACCGATGTCTAAAACCTTACTTCTAGGTCCGATATTATTTAAAATTATATTTTCACGTTCTTTTAATTTAGAATTAAACAAGAAACCACGCTGTTTCCAGTACAAATCATAATCTAAGTTTTTAACATTTCTAAAATCAGGTTTTCTTGTCCATTGAAATTTTTTCATAATTTTTTTAATATAAATACAAATATTCTAGGTACTTGATTTTTATTGTATTGCATAATTTCTGGACCATTTGCCAAGTCGTAGATATGAAAATCGTAATGTAAAATTTTTTGTGTAAAAGATATAGTTTTTCTAATAATATAAAAAGTAAAAAATTTATTTATTAAGCGTTGACCAAGTTTATCATAAATTTGAAAAAATGGTTTAAGTTCTGCAATGAGATTTTTTTCCGTAAATTCTAAGACATGATATTTATTTAATGGTTTTTTTGTAAAAGGCGAAGTAATTTTTTTATTTGGTGTTGAAAGCAATAATATACCATTAGGTTTTAGCCATTTCGCCATATTGTTTAAGTAAATTGAACGATCGGGTTGATCTAAGTGTTCTATTGTTTCAAAACTGCAAATTAGATCAAAAGTATTTTCTGCAAATAATTCATCAGTAGCTGAGGCGTTTAAATATTCCAAATTCCCTGTAACATAATTAGCTTTGGCATAATCGATACTTTCTTGGGATAGATCGACGCCAATAACCCTTTGAGCCTCTTTTGTAAGTTCATAGGAGCCATATCCAGTACCGCAAGCAATGTCAAGTACGGTACAATCCTTAGCAAAATTCAGTGCATATTTATAGCGCTCTACATGTTCATCTGCTAGTCTTTTTTTACTAATACCGGGGATATATTGTTCTCCTGTAAAATCCATATTTATTAATGTTTTAAATTATATCTGATAGTATTTTCTTATCAAAATATTTTGTTATTTTTTTTGATGCATTGATTTGGATCGCGCTTAATGCTTTCGGATTATTTATTAACCACGTAATTTTATTTGCCAAATCATAGGCATTAGCCATTTCGCAATATATAATATCTTCATGATCAGTAAAGTATTTTTGCATATCATCATTCGAACCTGTAATTACAACCTTGCCACAAGCCATGCAGTCGAGAATTTTATTGGGTATAACTCTTTTTGCTTTATCACTATCACCAAAAATCCCCAAACAAAAATCGCTTCGTTTAATATACTCCAATAGTATATTGTAAGGTACTCTTTCTAGAAAGTTGATATTACTTGCTTCAATAATATTTGAGTTAACTTTTGTTTTAAGTTTTTCTTTACTTGCACCAACAAGTATAAATTGAATATCTGTATTTGCGGATAGTAGCGATGCCGCTTCAATAATATATTCTACACCTTGAAGTGGAATATACGAACCATACCAAAAAATATTAATCTTTGCTTTTGAAAAAATATGAACTGCAGTAGTGGGTTGAATTTTATTAATATAATCAATATCAACCGACACGGGTAAAACTTTAATTATTTTTTTTGGCGATATACCAAATGTGTTTGCAAAATATTCTTTATGTGAATGTGTATCAAAAAAAAGAATATTTCCGGCTTTGACATTTAAATAATCTAGTATATATTGTTTTATTGCAAAAATAGAATATTTATTACATATTTTTCGATCATTCACTGCCGAGTCGTAGTAAGAAACAAAGCAATCGGATATAATGGTTTTTTTGAATAATTTGGCCCCTAATAATAGAATTAAAGATGTATTGCAAGGCCAAAGATATAATATAGTTGTTATTTTTTTATCAATAAAAAATTTAAGAAAAATATCTATTTTTTCAGCTAAAGTAATCGGTTGACTAACTGTGAGTACATGAGTGTTACATTTTTGTAAAAACGCCCAAACAAGATTGCTGTTGCGGTTGTAGTCTTTATTATATTTAATAATTAAAATTTTCTTAGATTCGTCAGTCATGAAGGTTGGTATAATTATGGTTAATTTACGTTAATAAAACATATATTGCAAGTCATTAATGATTATTTGCTATATTAATAATAAGTGTATATCATGATCATTAAAACCTTGGCATGTATCAACTATTAAAAACTAAACTCTACAACCTTCTTCGCCGATCCGAAAAATATACCAAAACAGACATGGTGTATTTGGCTAAGGGCGGGGGGTGGCTATCTTTAGGAAGGGCTGTATCCATGACCTCGGCTTTTTTATTATCTATTGCTTTTGCCAATCTATTGCCCAAGGAAGTATATGGTAATTATAAATATGTAATTTCATCCGTGGGCTTGTTATCTCTTTTTACTTTATCGGGCATGGGAACCGCTATGGTCAGATCCACAGCGCAGGGCAAGGATGGATCATTAAATCTAGCTATTAAAACAGAGATTAAATGGGGTTTATTAGGCGGCTTGCTTTCTGTATTATTGGCTTTATATTATTGGTGGAATGGAAATATTGTGCTGTCTTGGGCGTTTGGCATTGTCAGTATCTTTGTTCCTTTTTTGAATGTTTACAATTTATACGGCGCTATCCTGCAAGGAAAAAAAAGATTTGATTTATTGGTCAGGTTTGAAATCTATACGCAAATAACCAATTTTATATTTGTTTTACCAGCAATTTTTTTAACCCAACAAGTTTGGATTTTAATTATCCCATATTTATTCGTTAATTCTTGGTTGCAAAAAACATGGCTGTATTTAACTAAAAAAAAGATCGCGTTAAATCAAGTTCAAGATCCTGATTTGATTAAATATGGCAAGCATTTAAGCGTGTTAAATATACTAACCACAGGCGCTAGTTTAATAGATCAAATATTAGTTTTTCATTTTTTAGGCGCTGTGAACATGGCTATTTATAATATTTCCTTGGCACCAACCGAGCAATTGAAAGGCGTATTTAAAATGTTGGGTACTTTAGCTTTTCCAAAATTTGCAGAAAAACAAAACGAAATAACAGCAGGTTCAATTTACAAAAAAATGCTTAAATTCGGAATTGGGATTTTTATAATTTGTTTATTTTATATAATGTTCGCTCCTTATATATATGCTATCCTTTTTCCGGCCTACAAAGAATCTATTTTATATACACAGATTTTGGCAATATCATTAATCGCTATAGCTAATATTTTGCCAATAACAGCATTGCAGGCTCAAATGAAAACCGAAAGGTTGTATTGGTATAATATTACTGTGGCAATTTTTCAAATAGTTTCTGTGCTTGTGGGGGTTTATTGGTTTGGTTTAATGGGGGCGGTGCTTGCTAAAATTACTGTGAGATTTTTTGAAACAGCGTTGATAATGTTTATAATAAGAAAAAATTAATCACTGTAATATGTTGTTCATCGATCATAAATTTAGATTGCCAAGAATTTGGTCAAATAAAGAGTTAAAAAAATTTGCATATCTTTTTGAAGGTGATATTGTGAATGTTAGCGCGTGGAGAGATCAAGATAAGGAAGGCAATGAATATAAAAATTATTTTATCAATAAAAAAAGTTATACAATTACAAATTATAAGACCGAAGCTTTTGGATTTCAGGGAATGGAAGGTGAGATATTTTTAGATTTAGAAAATGATTTACCTGCCGATTTAGTCAATAGATTTGATGTTGTTTTTAATCATACAACACTTGAACATGTTTTTGAAATAGAAAAAGCTTTTAGGAATCTTTGCTTAATGAGTAAGGATATAGTTATTTTAGTTGTTCCGTTTTTACAGCAAATGCATACAGATTATGGGGATTATTGGCGAATGACGCCATTAGCCGTAAAAAAGATGTTTGAAAAAAATAATATGCATTTACAATATTTAAGTTTTAACAGTCATCGCAACGCTTCGGTTTATATTTTTGCGATTGCCCTTAAGAATAAAGAAAGATGGCAACAAAAAATTCCGATTAATATTCAAGAAGTGTCAACTAAAAAAGCTTACGACGGTTTTAAGAATTATGCCGGATCTAATGTTATATTCAATATTTTGTTTTCTATCAGGTTACAAATATCAAAGTTGATAAGTGGTAAAAAATCGTAATATATTTCATGATAACTTTTTTATAGGCTTTGCCGGTACTCCAACACAAAGTGTATTTGGCGGTAAGTTTCGAGTGACGACGGCACCTGCTCCTATTACACAATCATCGCCAATAGTAACACCAGGATTAATAATAGCATTAGTAGCTATCCAAACTCTATTGCCTATTTTAACCTCTTTTGAAATATGAAGCCTTTCAGAATTGTTTAAATCCAGCTGACCGGCATTGATCATTACAAAAGGTGATAAATGACATGCGTCTCCTATGTATATGTTACATCTGGCATTTAGATAACATCCATGATTCAAGCTTACACTTTTACCTAAATATACGTTATAAGGTCTTTCTACATATATTTTCCCCAATACACGTAAGTTTTTGGGTTTATTTGGAAATATAATACTCCAATAGTTACTTCTTATTTTTTGAGTATTTATTCTTACTATATCCCAAAAAAAGGTAAATAATTTACTCTTCATATTTCTTTTTGTAATAAATGCCGATAGGTATATTTGTATCTATATTTGCTAATTTGTATGCAACGAATATATCAGAGTTGATATTGTTGATCTCTATAGGTTTGGTTTTTTCTTGGTAGTAAGCATAGTTGAATTGTTTATTGAAAGTTGTACATGGCTGCAAGACATCAAGTAGAGCAAATCCTTTGTGAGATATGCCTTGTTTTATTAATTCTATAAGATGAGCAACATTACCGGCATAACCTCTAGAAACAAAATTACAGCCTGAGGCTAGTGCTAAATTGAGAGGATTGATTCCATTATAAGGATTGCCATTTGGCGTTGTGGGGCTTTGAAAGCCACGTGGTGCTGTTGGCGAAGCTTGTCCTTTTGTTAAACCGTACACACCGTTATTTGAAACAATGCAGAGTATATTTACATCCCTTCTTGCGCAATTGATAAAATGATTCATTCCAATGCCATAAGTATCTCCGTCACCGGCGACAACAATCACATGCAATGTTGATTTAGATAATTTAATACCTGTAGCAATAGCTAAAGCACGACCATGCAATCCTATGAAGCTATAAGTATGTAACCAATAGGGTAACATACCACCGCAACCGATGCCACCTATAACTACAGTATTGTGGGGTTCTAAATTTAAATCTGATAGTGCTTTTTTCAAAGCTGCTAAGATTCCATAATTTCCACAACCAACACACCAGTTGGGTTTATTCTGCTTAAGCATATTTTTCAATAATTTTGATAATTTTTTCACCTAGGTCTTCTATGGTAAAAGGTTTGCCCGTTATGTCTAATATTTTATCAGTAATGTATAGGTTTATTTTTTCAGCAAGCCAACCGCACAATGCGCCAGTAGCATTATTTTCTATCGCGATAGGATGTTTAATTCTTAAAATTAAATCGTTTATATTTGGTGGTAACGGGTTGATATTCGTAAAGTGCAAAATGTTAATTTTATTTCGTAGATCATAAAAGGTTAGTGATTCTCTGATTACGCCCAAGGTGCTACCCCAACAAATTATCGTATGGTCTGCGGTATCTAATCCGATAAACCTTGCCTCTGGAATCATTTTTTGAATGGTAATTAATTTATTTTCACGTCGACGGTTTATTTGTTCAATCAGTTCAGGATTTTCGGTAGGCAGTCCGTATTCATCATGTTCGTAGGAATTTGCAACATAGATGCCAAATTTCTGACCTGGTAGAGATCTGATTGGAAGGTTGTCTTGCATGGTGGTATATCTTGGGAAAAAGGGTTGTTCATTATATTGTAGAATATTACCTCGATTAATTTGTATATCCGTACAAGTAATTTCAACCGCATTTGTGATTTGTTCTACTAAATATCTGTCCAATAAAACAGTTACAGGCGTTTGTATGATATCCGCATAATTAAAAGCAAGAAATATTTGACTGTATATTTGTTCAATGTTTCCTGGTGCGAGAACTATATGAGGAAAATATCCCTGACCTGCGTTGATCACTTGTCGTAAATCCCCTTGGGAAGTTTTTGTAGGTAATCCTGTTGCGGGACCAGGTCTCTGTACTTCGATAATCACTAGTGGAATCTCAGCCATGGCTGCTAAGCCTATTGCTTCAGTCATTAATGCATATCCACCACCAGATGTAGTAGTTAAAGCTCTGCTTCCTGTATAGCCAGCACCAATGGCCATATTGATTGCAGCGATTTCATCTTCAGCATGTATTGCAATAGTTGAATTCGTTCTCGCCGATTTCACCATACCATGGAAGATGTTAGAGCTTGGTGTCATTGGATATGCTGCGATGAATTCGCATTTAGCATCTATCGCTGCTTTACAAGCGACTTCATTCCCTGTAGTGAGTTTTGATATGGTTGTAGTGCCGGTTTTTAAGTTGTAATGATATTTGCTGTAGATAGTGCTACAAGCATCATATCCTTGTTCCGAAGCTTTAATATTGTTTTGTATTATCTCTTCAGATTTATTTTCAAAATATTTCTGTATACATGATGTTAGTTGATTTTTAGAAAAATTAAGTAAAAACGACATTGCGCCAATTCCTACTGTATTTATCAATAAATTATTTAGGCCAAAATGTTTAGCAATACTTTTCAGTTCTAATTTGCATTTACGGAAATTATTTTGATGAACAACCTGTGATTCATATAACAATTCGTCATAAATAACAATGCAATCATTTTTAAGTAAGTCGATATTTTTATTGAATGTTTCTTTATCCAGTACAAGCACAAGATCAATCTGTTTGGATAAAGCTTCAATTCTTCTATTTGAAATAGTGATTTGGTATGTATTCATTCCGCCATGTATACTGTTTTCTATCTCATTATAGCCAAAAACATACCAACCATTGCTGGCACATAATGAAGCTAAGAGTCTACCGGCCGTTTCTACACCTTGTCCACCTTTACCACATATAAGCAAGCTAATCATAAAAATTAAATATTAATTAATGTGAATATTGTTGATGCACGATTATTCCACAAATAAAGATGGATTTGTTTATAGGCCTTGCTAGATTTTGCAATGAAAAGATTAACATGCGGAGTTGAACGCAGATTCAGCAGTTGTAATAATAAATCATCATGGTTGTCGGATTGAAAAAAAGTCGCATTTGTTTCATTTAACACTTCTCTTATACTTGGTAAATCACTGGCAAGAATCGGCGTTCCACTAGCCATGTATTCAAATAATTTAAGAGGGGATGTATATTTTTCTGATATCTTTTCTTTGGCGCTATTAGGTAAAATTAGCAAATCAGAAGCTTTAAGCCAAATAGCAACTTCTTCTCTGGATACGGCTGGAATATTAATTATTTTATGATCTGGGTTTCTTTTATTGAAATTTTTTATTTCATTTTCATCTCCGCCAACGGTATATATTAAAATATCATCAGAGATTGTTTTTGAGGCTTGAGCCAGGGTGTCAACTCCTTTCCATGAAAAAAGATGCCCTGTATAGAGAGCTATTTTTTTATCCAAAGGCAATGCTAATTGAGTACGAGCCTGTTCGCGTGTTATTTTAATATCAAAAGTATCAAGATCAACCCCATCTGGCGCTGTTAAAATTTTTGCAATCGGGTAATTGTAATCTTTTACCAAATCTTGTTTCAAGCCATTGGTAATAGTAATGATGCCATTCGTATTTTTCAAAAGCCAATTTAGAATGATTGATTTTTTTTCCGGCAATTGGTGGCATTCAAAAAAAGTTTTATAACCTCGCATACTAAATAGCCATGCTATTTCCGGAGTGCGTGTATAAATAATTCTGTCTTTATCAATTTTTTGGAAAAAGGCGATCATCAAGAATTCTAAAGAGATAAATATAAAGCCTATTCGTTGTGGTAGCCATGACCAAGCCAAAAAATCAATAAACTTTAAATATTTAATACTAAAATTATTTTTAATTTTATAATAGTCAAAAATATTTTCTTTGATATGATTTTGTCGTGTCGGTACAATTAATTCCACCTCCACGCCATTATCGCTAAAAGCTTCGCACATTTTTGCTATTTGATAGCCGTGCGCTTTTTCTGTCGGCATTCTGCAATTGTGGATGTAGGATATTTTCATGATTTTTTTATCCAAAAATGGAAAGTAGATAACGTCCAAGGAGCGCCTAAATCATAAGCAATAAACAATAATTTAGATATTATGCGATTATTTGAAATCGATTCAATTTTTTTTCGACGTGAATCTTGTACCATGAAACCATATTTTTTCAATAATTGAAAGCATTGTTTATATGTTAGATAGTGCATCTGTTCCAAGCTTTGGTAACCGGAATCTTCATTATAATCTTTGTGTTTTTTTAACAATGTTAAAACACGCTTTGACCAAGATCTTGGCATCCAATTAATAAAATATAAATGGAAGTGCGGATCATATAAGCCATATCTGTTTGGAATACTTAAATAAGCTTGTCCATCAGTTTTTAATACTCGTTGCATTTCAGTAAGCATTTTGTCTGGGTTTTCAACATGTTCTAATACTTCTGAAGCATTAACAAAATCAAAGCTATTATCTTTCCATGGCAATGTTTCTACCAGCCCTTGTATAATACGATTTTGATCATAATTTTTTTCCGCCATTTTTTGTTTAGCGATTTTAATATTTTGTTCATTTTTTTCCAAGCCAAAAATCTCAATCCCTTCATCAAGCGCTTGTATCATAAAACCTCCCTTGCCAGCGCCAATATCCAAGATGCGCTTTTGTTTTAGATTCGGTTCATGCAAGATTAGCTGTTGTAAATGGTTCATAATTATTTAATCAAAAAAATATTATAACCACTGGTTTGATTACTATTGATTTTATAAGCAATTCGATCAAGTAGCAATCCAATTTTATTGGTAAACGTATATTTTGCTAGAGGAGAAAGATGTATCCATGTTTCTATCGCACCTCTCACATTTATCTTTTCCATACTTGAAAAATCTTTAAATAACTCATCAATTCCATCGCTCGTAAATCTCCAATAATCATCGTAGTATCCTTTCATGGGATGATAATAATAGAGAAAAGGCACGTATACAAAACAATATCCGTTCGGTTTCAAAACCCTATACATTTCTTTCACGGCTTTAAACGGATTTTTAACATGCTCTAAAACGGCTATACAGGTAATGGCATCCAGTGAATTGTCCGCAAAAGGCAAATCATGAATATCACCAACAATATCAGGATTATAATCAGGTATCGGATCTAGAACCTTATAATCCACATTGGCAAACAAAGGCAAAATCCATTCATTTTTAGCCGAATAACGATTATTCTTATCTTTCGCTATACGCAAACCTCCTCCTATATCCAAAACATTTTTACTTTCCGTAAATATTTTAGTTATTTTGGCCTCAAAAAATTTTGCCCAAGGTGTTTTTAGCATAATCTGTTTAATCATAGCGGTTTTGTATAATATAAGCAAAATCCAAAATTTCAAACCTTAAACTTCAAATTTGGTATTCATGATAATATATAAAAACATAAAAATTGCGGTTACATATTTGTTATTTGTGATTTCTTAATATAGTATTGCGGTGTTATGCTCCTCAAACCTTCAAAACACTTCATTTTGCAAGAACTCAAACAACAACTCACAGATCGCCCAGAACCGATCTCCATTTTGGAGTTGGGCGCAGGCAAGGCTGATGTTATTGCTCAATTACTGTCAGATTTTCCCAATATCAGCTACACGGGCATTGAACCCGATCCAAAAACCTCGGCTTACGCCAAAGGGCGATTATCTTCATTTACCAATGCTCGAATTATCAATAAACTGGCTTATGATAGCCAGAATCCCATCACTCAAGACACTCAATTTGATTTTGGAATTTCTTTAAGTGTTCTAGAACATGTTAAAGATTTAAATAGTTTTTTCGATTTCGCCTCCAAGCATACCAAATCCGGTGGTTACAATATTCATCTTTATGATTTGGGCCATTCTTTATATCCATCAACAATAAAAGAGCGTATCCAAGTCGCTTTGTGTGATTCATTTTTCCGCCAATATATCCCAGAACATAAAATAGCGGGCTATGTATCTTTGGATGATGTGAAAAGCAAATTGACAAACAGGGGATTTACGGTCGAAAAAGTCACTTATCATAATATGCCCAATAATATTTCTTTGCTCAAGCAAACCAATGATGCAGATCAACTGCAAGCCATCGCCACACAAGAACCGATCTTTGCCGAAAAACTCCCTGACGGTTTAGCTAAAGAAAAACTTTTTCCTTCTGTGTGCGTTTGGGCGGTAAAAAACTGAACAACTAATCTCGATTTACTAACTTAGAATGAGCGGTTGAGAGAATCCACCAAAACTGAATTATGCTTAAAAATACACAATACAAATCCCGCTAAAATTAGCCAAGAAAATGGTAAATCTTACATTTTGTATAGTTGACTTTACAAAATATAAGCTTATTTTGTATACTTAATTTAACAATATGTATATAAAACGTGAAGCTCAGATCTTAATGGATCAAATATTAAAGCAGCCCAAGGTGTTGTTGATTTTAGGAGCGCGACAAATTGGTAAAACCACCATGGTTAAACATGTATTAGCGGGTAAAAATGTTTTGTTTTTTAATCTTGATATTGAATCAGATTGGACACGTCTTGAGGCCGTGGCATCTCTACCTCCCAAAGATGCTTTGCTGGCTTTGGGTGATCCGGATTTTTTGGTCATCGATGAAGCGCAAAGAAAAACCGAAACCAGCAGGATTGTTAAAGGTTGGTTTGATGCTGGTTTATCTAATAAAATAATACTCTTAGGTTCTTCAAGTTTGAATTTATTGAATCAAACCGCCGAAAGTTTAACTGGCAGAAATGATAAAATATTCTTGCCCCCATTATTGTTCAGGGAGGTTGTTAGCGCGCAGAGCTGGTACTCTTCGGAATTTTCTTATAAACAAATAGCGGAAAAATTCTCTAGTCAAGTACAAACTTTGTTGTTGCAAAGTATGGTATTCGGTAATTATCCGGAATCTGTAACTTCCAAAGACAAACAAGGATTTTTATTGAACCTCTCTTCTGATTATTTAATGAAAGATGTTTTGCAGATGGGATTGGTTAAAGATCCTAATTTATTACGCAAGTTATTAATGCTTTTGGCTTTTCAAACCGGATCCATGGTTTCCGTAAATGAGTTGGCTGTTAAAGCCGGTATTTCGCGCGCTACCGTAGAGCGTTATCTGGATTTACTAGAGCGTACATTTGTTATATTTCGGTTATTTGCTTATAGCACCAATCCTCGCAAAGAGATATCTAAAAGTCAGAAGATTTTCTTTTGGGATACGGGCATAAGAAATGCTTTAATCAATAATTTTTCGGAAACCGCTTTGCGCTCGGATATAGGACAGCTTTGGGAAAATTGGGTCGTGGCCGAGTTTGCCAAGCAAAATATACTTTCCGGCAACAGAAAAAATTTGTATTTCTGGCGTTCCCGCGCAGGTTCCGAGGTTGATCTTGTGGTTAAAGAAGGCTCTTTGTTGGAGGCTTATGAAATTAAATGGTCTCGGAGTCAAGCTGATACAAGGGCTTTCTCAAATCAATATTCGGTCAAACCTCGTATAATTAATCACGAAGATCCTTTTGTTGAATTATAAACAATGCTCTACCTCGTCATCCCCACACGCAACGAAGCCCCTCACATAGCGGAAACAATCCGTCGGCTTTTTAAATCTCTTTCTGATCTTACAATCCCATGGCAAATTGTTGTCTCTGATAATGGTTCAACCGATGGAACCAGTGATGTGGTTGAACAATTAAGAATTCAAGATGATGAATTACAAAGAAAAGTACGGTTATTAAATTGTCCTAAGCAGGGAAAGGGGATTGCCATAATTTATAGCACAAATCAATTAAAAATTAAGAACCACGAATCATTATTGGGGCGGGTGATGCGCGATAATGATTATTTTGGTTTCATTGATGCCGATCTTTCTGCTGATCCGGACACCATTCCCAGCATGGTTGAGCGCTTGTTAGAGGATAAAGCGGATATTGTTATCGCTTCCCGTCTTTTGGTAACAAAAACCACCAATCGCGGTTGGTTTCGTACCATAAGCTCCAAATTTTTCAATTTTATCGCTGACTTGTTTTTACGTCTCAATGTTGCTGATGCTCAATGTGGGCTTAAAATAATGAATCAAAGAGGAGTAGAGATTATTCAATCTTGTAAAGAAGGGGGTTGGTTCTTGGATATTGAATTTTTAGCTCGCGCAAGGCAGGATAGTCTAAGGATAGCCGAAGTTCCTGTTCCTTGGCTCGAATTCCGTTATCCTAACCGTAAATCTCAAATCCGTTACTTTCACGATGGAATTGAGGCCATTAAGGCGATTTGGCGAATAAAAGGCAGGGTTAAGGTCATAACTCACCCCAAACCACGTTCGTAGAGATAAACCTCGTGTTTATCCGTACATAAATAAAAATCTTGGCACGGACAATCACAAGGATTGTCCCTACGATGGTGCGGGTAAATACGTAGGGATAAATCTCGTGTTTATCCGTACAAAAATAAAAATCTTGGCACGGACAATCACAAGGATTGTCTCTACGAGGGAGTTAATATCGCATAAACATAAATTTATGTTAAACACTCGAGTTCGTATCAAACAATCAATTCTTTTATTGGGTGATTTTTGTGTATTTCAAATATCGGTGCCCATCATGTTGTTTATGCGTTATCGTGAGGTTACTATTTCAGCTTATGATCAGCATGTTTTGCCATTTTTATTTTTATCATTAATTTGGATTTTAGGATTCTATATCGCTGGTTTATACGATCTACGTTTATCGCGCGATTCACTCAAATTTCTACGCGCTTATTTTGAAGGCGCAATTGCCAATTTACTTTTAGCTTTCGGATTTTTCTACCTTTTGCCCATCTTTGGCATCGCTCCGCGTCGTAATCTAATTCTTTATGTCATCATAGTTTTACTTTTGGATTATCTCTGGCGCATTCTTTTTAATCGCATAATCGCCAAAAGTATTTTCAAAATTCGCTTGCTGTTCATCGGATCACCTCAAGATGCGGGTCGGGTAGCCGAATTAATTGACGAGGTGGCGCCCGGTTTTGAGCTTAAGGCCGTGGTGCAGACCGCTCCGGGTTCACGTTTTGATGATGGAAAAGTGGTTTGGTTGGCTTCGCCTGAATCTATTCGCGAGCTAGTTGCTAATCATGATATTGATACCATTATTGTTTCTCACAGCCCCGAGCAAGTTCCGGGTTTGCAAGACGCCTTGTATGAAACCATTTTTTCGGCAGTGCATTTAATTGATCGCGCTGGTTTTGAGGAATCGGCCACTGGTCGCATTCCGCTTGAGCATATTTCACAAAGTTGGTTTATTGCGCATATTCACGAAGGCGAAAAGGTGGCTTATGAGGGCATTAAGCGTTTTTTTGATGTGGTTTTGGCAATCCCTATCGCAATTATTACGATTCTGCTTTTTCCTTTTATTGCTCTTTTGATTAAAATCAGTTCATCGGGTCCGATTTTTTATTCGCAAATACGTGTTGGGCAAAATCAGAAAAATTTTCGTATTTATAAATTCCGTACCATGCAACAAGATGCCGAAGCATTAGGTCAACCGCAATTCGCGCAAAAAGATGATCCACGTGTTACCAAAATTGGCAAAATCCTGCGCGCCTCGCGCCTTGATGAGCTTCCACAAATTTGGAATGTTTTACGTGGCGATATGTCTCTTATTGGACCTCGTCCCGAGCGCCCAGAATTTGTTGCCGAGTTAAACCGTCAAATGCCTTATTATGCCTTGCGCCATATCACTCGTCCGGGGCTTACTGGTTGGGCGCAAGTTCAATTTCCATACGCTTCCACTTTTGAGGATAATCTTAAAAAACTTCAATATGATCTCTTTTACATCAAACATCGCGCTTTTATGCTTGATGTGGCAATTCTTCTCAAAACCATACGCATTGTAATCAAACGTTTAGGAACTTAGAGACCGAGCGCAATATCATTCATCGTACAGATAAACCTCGTGTTTATCCGCACCCGTACGGATAATCCTCGTGTTTATCCGTACCACCATCACCACCATCGTAGGGATAAACCTCGTGTTTATCCGTACATAAATAAAAACATTGCATTGGCACGGACAAATCCGTAGGGATAATCCTTGTGATTATCCGTGCATAAATACACAAATAAAAACTTGGTACGGACAAATACAAGATTTGCCCCTACGACTCTATCACTACCATCGTACGGATAAACCTCGTGTTTATCCGTACATAAATAAAAACATTGCATTGGCACGGACAAATCCGTAGGGATAATCCTTGTGATTATCCGTGCATAAATACACAAATAAAAACTTGGTACGGACAAATACAAGATTTGCCCCTACGACTCTATCACTACCATCGTACGGATAAACCTCGTGTTTATCCGTACATAAATAAAAACATTGCATTGGCACGGACAAATCCGTAGGGATAATCCTTGTGATTATCCGTGCCATATTTATCCGCACCACAATCATCACCATCGTAGGGATAAACCTCGTGTTTATCCGTACAAAAATAAAACCGTTGCATTGGCACGGGCAAATACAAGATTTGCCCCTACGACTCTATCATCATCAAGGATAAGCAAGAGGAGTTGGACTTGGTAATCAACGGTTTATGGTGTTATACTTTTTCACATGAAATTCAACACATTTATTACCGTATCATGCGCGGTTATTATGGCTTTTACGCTAGCGCCTTTGGCTTCAGCTCAAGAAGTCGCGCCTTACGCATTTCAAGCATTGCCTCGCGTTGAGCTAAATGATACTTTTCATTACAATCAATGGTATTTAGAATCCATTCACGCTTACGAGGCTTGGGCTTTAGCTCCAACTTCGTCAGCTTTTGAAGTGGTTGTCGCGGTCATCGACAGTGGCATTGACGATTCGCACCCTGATCTTAAAGGCGCGCTTTGGGTTAATAATTTAGAAGAGGTAAATGGCAAAGATGATGATGGAAATGGTTATGTGGATGATATTCATGGTTGGAATTTTGTCTCCAATAACAATGATATTCGTCCAATCAGCCAAGGCAAGTTTAATGAAGCTTGGGATCATGGCACAATAGTTTCTTCATTAATTGCCGCTCGGGGTAATGATAATATTGGCATTGCGGGCTTGGCTTGGAATGCTAAAATTATGCCTTTGGTTATTCTGGATACCGATGGTTATGGTGGAACCGACAAGTTGGCATCAGCTATTCGTTATGCTATTCAAAATCGCGCGCATATTATTAATCTAAGTTTAGAGGGTAGCGAGATGGATCAAGATGTCGCGGACGCGATTTTGGAAGCAACATCTCGCGGGATTTTAGTGGTAATAGCGGCCGGTAATGGGTTTGATAATGTTGGGCATAATTTTGCGGACATGAAGTTGTTTCCGGCTTGTCATGAAGGAGCTGCTAATCAAGGGGTACTGGTTGTTTCAGGCATTTCCAAAAACGGAGCCAAATATGCCTCTGCCAATTACGGTTCTTGTGTAAGTCTCTCCGCTCCGGGTGATCAGATTTTTTCTGCCAAGACTTCTTATGATCCTGATGGCAATCATCAAGAAGTTTCGGGTTACGGAGTTTGGAGTGGCACTTCGTTATCCGCGCCTTTGGTTTCCGGAGTCGCGGCATTGCTTAAAGCTCAACATCCAAATTGGACAGGCGAACAAATCGCTCGTCGTATTATTGACACGGTTCAGCCTTTTCCTTCTTCCACATCATCCCAAGGCATGGGCGCCGGTATTTTGGACGCTTATTCGGCTTTATCATTTGCTGATCCGGTTGTTTATGGTCCTTGGAAACTTTTCGCGTCCGCCTTGGGCCATGCGCCAACTGTTTGGGTAACAGATGAATCAGGCAACGATCTGTTCTCAATTCCTGTTGGAAATCCAGAGGATAAGCGAGCTATTCGAGCTTCATTTGTTCGCTGGGATGAAGATCGTACTCCCGAAATTATCGTTACCGCCGATCAAGATACAACCGGCGCTTGGCGAGTTTATCGTTTAGATGGTGTGCTTCTTTCGGCTGGTCAGCTTTCCTCGTCAGCTTCTGATATAATCAAAGGCGGAGCCTTAATCTCAACCCAAGATATTTCTAATTCATACTGGGATCATATTTTATTCACCGAAGCTTTAGGTAATCGCGTGTGGCTCACGACTCCGGACAAGATAAATCCAGAACCCATGGTTTTTGGCGAAACAGCGTCCGCGCTTGGAATCATGGCCGTTGGTTTACAACGACCCAGCCAATCTTTTGTAATTCTACGACGCGGATCAGACGAAAATCGACTCTACTCTCTAAATCTTTATGCGATCCATGAAGGGGGAGATATAAGCACATCTCATTCAGAGCGCTTGCGTATGTCGCGCACCCTTTCTTCCGATGGTCGTGAGTTATTACGCTTCGTGCAAAGCGGAGAGCCTTCATACATGATCGAATCCGGTGGTATGATTGATATATTGCATGCAAATCAAGCCAAACAAATAAACAACATCATTTGGCGCCAAGCGCCTTTGGGAGAAAAAATAACTGACATAAATGATAGGTTATTCTATGACTCATGGCCACGTTAATCCCACATTGACCATCATTCAGAATGCCTCATTATCTCGTGAGATTAATTTTGAAAATACTTCGTTTGAGGCAAATGCGCTTAGGAAGCGGAAACCTGAAATCCGCCAGTCTGTTGAAGTTTTAGTAAATAAAAGAAATTCAACTTTTTTTGAATTTAATAAGTTTGTTCGTTTTGTTATAGTGGGCGGAGCAACTTTTGTTTTTCAATTTTGTATTTATTGGATTTGTTCTCGCGTGCTCATGCCCAACATTGCGCGTTTGCCAGTGTATATGCTTTCTTTGGGCTATGCCATTGTTGGCAATTACACGGCTCATCGTTTTTGGACATTTCATGATCAAAAACTCGCGCCAGGATCCGTATGGCGTTACATTTGTGTAACTTTTTCCGCTATTTTATTAAACGCTGTCATTTTTTATCTTGGTGTCAATATTCTGCGCATTAACGACATGATTATTGTTATTATCACCGAGATTTTTGTTTCCATTACTACTTACACTGGTCACAGGTTTTTTACTTTTAAGTAATTTTAACCCTCTCTTAAATTTATAACCTCCCTCTAAGTCTCCCTCTTAAACTAAGAGAGAGACTTGTCCGCTAGCTTTTAACAGTAATCCTTGCGATTATCCATGCTATCGCAGAGACAATCCTTGTATTTGTCCGTGCCAATGCAACGGTTTTATTTATGTACGGATAAACACGAGGTTTATCCCTACGTATTTACCCGCACCATCGTAGGGACAAATCTTGTATTTGTCCGTGCCAAAATTTTTATTTGTGTACGGATAAACACGAGGTTTATCCCTACGTAACTTGGGCGGATAAACACGAGGTTTATCCCTACAAATGGGGCATGGAGTGAGTTATGATCAGTAATATAGAAATAAAAATTCGAAATAAGAAATTTGATGTGATATAATGTTTTTCTATGGGTCATAGCGTGCAATTTGAACGTAAAAATGTTTTGGTAACAGGCGGTGCTGGATTTATCGGATCGCATCTTTGCGACAAGCTCATCAAGAATCGCAATGTTATTTGTGTCGACAATTTTATCACCAGTTCTGTCGCTAACATCGATCATCTTTTGCGCGAGCCTCATTTTGAGTTCATTAATCACGATATAACTCAACCTTTACATCTCGATAACTTTACCGAGCTTGAGCGTTTTAACGTTAAATACGTTGGCGTTCAAGAAATTTATCATCTAGCTTGCCCAATTTCCAAGCGTCACTTTGATGATTTCAAAATTGCCACAGTGCTCACTAATTCGGTTGGCGTAAAAAATATTTTAGATATAGCTGTTGAGCATCACGCTAAAGTGCTTTATGCTTCTTCTAGTGTTCTTTATGGAAATCGTCGGGGTAATTCAAATCCTTGTCGTGAATCCGATGAGTGCCATCTTGATCATCTTACCGTTCGCGGAGCTTATGACGAGGGTAAACGTTTTTCCGAGTCCATTTTACAAACTTACGCCGAAGTTTATGGATTGGATGTTAAAATTGCTCGCATCTTTCGCACTTATGGCCCACGCATGAAAATTTTTGACGGTAATTTGATTCCGGACATGGTTTTGAATGCGTTAGACGGAAAAGATATTATCATCTCTGGTGATGAAGAAACGCGCACCTCATTGGCTTACGTTTCAGATATTGTTAGTGGCCTCATGCAACTCATGTCATCTCCTATAGAAATCACACTAATCAACTTGGGTTCTGATGAAGAATTACGTTTGGTCAACGTTGCTCGCCGTATTTTAGAAATAACAGGTTCCGCTTCTCGCGTTCGCTTTGAGCCTCATATTGCAAACTACATCGATCCCGGTCTTCCCGATATCTCTCGCGCTAAAGATCTTCTCAATTGGGTCCCTCTGGTTCAACTCGACAAGGGTTTGCGTGAAATGATCGAGTATACCAATTCAAATAAAAATTTGCTCTCCTTTTAACCATAGGAACTTCCGTAATTTAAGCAGATTAATAATTTGTAATGTAATATGCCTCCAATTTTCGATAAAAAAAATATTGTGGTTACCGGCGGAGCCGGATTCATAGGTTCGCATTTGTGCGAAAAGTTACTTTCCGAAGGTCATCGTGTTATTTGTGTGGATAACTTTATTTCATCTTCATTGCAAAATATCGACTTTTTGCTTAAGAATCCGGACTTTGAGTTTATTCGCCATGACATGGCTTTGCCTTTCGATCTTGAACAATTTCCCGAATTAGAGCGTTTTAAGGTCTCTTTTCAAGGCGTGCAACAAATTTATCACTTGGCTTGTCCAATGAGCCCAAAAGCTTTTGAACAAACTCGCATGCAAATTCTTTACGCCAACAGTTTGGGGATGAAGAATGCTCTGGATTTGGCCGTAAAATATAAAGCTCGTTTACTATTCACTTCCACATCCAGTGTTTATGGTCCACGTCCTGCTGACAATCATCACATCAAAGAAGATGAAAAAGGCGAAGTCGAGATACATGGTCCGCGATCGTGTTATGATGAAGGCAAACGTTTTGCCGAAACCTGTTGCGATACTTACAAGCGAGTGCATGGCGTTGATGCGCGCATTGCTCGCGTTTTCCGCACCTATGGTCCACGCGAGCGTCTAAATTCCGGTGAGATGGTTCCGGATTTTATTTTAAATGCTATCGACAACAAGGAAATTGAAATTTACGGCGATGAAACATTTACCACCTCGCTTTGTTATGTTACCGATGTGGTTGATGGACTCATGAAAATAATGGCTTCGGATCAAGATTTGGGTCCGATAAATATCGGCGGTGATATTGATTTGCCTTTGGTGGAAGTCGTGCGTTCTATTCTGGAGATGACTGGCTCAACCAGTCGTATCACTTTTAAGCCTTCCATGCTGTTTATGACGCCTCTTGGTTTGCCCGATCTTACAAAAGCCAAAGAAAAGCTCGGTTGGATGCCTCTTATCTCGCTTGATGAAGGCTTAAAACGCATTATTGATTACACAGTGGCTTATAAAAATATTCTTCAAAATTTTGGCCAAACTTCAGAACAAGCAGATCCCACTAAAATTTCGTCTTTTGATTCAAATGATAGCGTTAAGCAATCAATCGTTCCCGACATTCCAGAATTAGGATAATACACCAACATAAAGCCATCTAGCGGATTTTTTATTTTCATTCTAAATATAAAATCCGAATGTAAAATTTGAATATTTCATTGTTTTCAGCTAACCTGAATCCATGAAAGTTATTGGTGTCATACCAGCTTATAATGAGCAAGGAAGGATAGAGCAAACAATATCCGCTTGTTTGCCGTTTGTTGATGAATTGGTTGTGGTTGATGATGGTTCCACGGATCAAACTTTTTCCGTAATTAAATCCATTGCAGGCATCCATGCCATACGTCACGTTATAAATCGTGGGCAGGGAGCGGCTTTGCGCACCGGCACTAAAGCTGCTATCAA
Organism: uncultured Gammaproteobacteria bacterium; assembly: GCA_964563385.1. GTDB lineage: Bacteria > Patescibacteriota > Patescibacteriia > 2-12-FULL-60-25 > 2-12-FULL-60-25 > MWCR01. The sequence goes on along the minus strand of CAZLVV010000001.1, from coordinate 46,845 downwards.
GCTTAACGCGGATATTATTGTACATATTGACGCAGATGGTCAGCATAGCCCAGCGCAAATTCCAATACTAATCGAGCCAATTAAACTTAATCAAGCAGATATTGTTTTTGGTTCACGTTTTTTAGGGTCTCCACCTCAAGGCATGCCTCGCTCACGCAGAGCGCTTTTATGGGGAGCACGTTGGTTTAATACTTTTGCTCAAGGCATTCCTCGCGCGGTAACCGATCCGCAAAGCGGTTTTCGCGCTTTGTCACGCGCATCCGCTTTGGATCTTAATTTTAAACAAGACCGCATGGCTCATGCTTCAGAAATATTAAAATTCGCAACTTGTTCCAATTTACGCTGGCGCGAAGTGCCTATTCAAGTAATTTACAATCAAGAAATTTTAGCAAAAGGTCAAAAAAATACGGATGCTCTTAAAATCGCTTGGCAATTATTCATCGGAATTTTTACAAAGTCATAACAACAAATACTGGTCAAATTAAACTAACCGCTTTTGTATTGTTTTTCATTTATACTCGGAATAATTAATTGCCCAACTTTTACAGTTTTTTCGTGTTATGCTGTAATATGAAGAATAAGTTATGTTAATTCAATTTTTGCTAATTTTAGGCTTTGTTTTGGCTTTAATTATTACTTGGAGACGCTTCCGTCAAAATATTGTCACCATAAAAGAGGCTTTTTTTTGGAGTCTGCTTTGGTTTGCCGGAGCTTCTATTACTCTAATACCCAAGCTGACAGAATATTTGGCCTCTCTTTTTGGCGTTGGTCGTGGCGTGGATCTTGTTTTATATTTGGCGGTTGCTATTCAATTTTTCCTTATCTTCAAACTTTTTATTCTTCACGAACAGATCGAACGTAAAATCACCAACTTAGTCGAGCGCGAAGCCCTCTCTCAACTCGATGAACACCAAACTTAGAATTTGGATCTTAGAGTATCGTATTACATCTCAAAACATTTTATATTATTTCAACAAAATATAAGTAAATCTTCATCATTAATAGTTAACTGTGGTTTATTGATAGTTCAAAAAAGCAAAGTTATGTCTGAAATAAAGGATTCAATAACAGAGGAATTGATAATTTCACATCCCAAAGTGGAGTTGATTATCGTTTCTTACGATCATGCCAGATACATGGATGCTCTTTTTGAATCCCTGTCTAAGGTTGAATATCCACGCGAGAGCTGGCGTATCCATATCGTTATCAATAAAGACAATGATGGCACTTTAGAAGAAGTAAAACGCAAACTTGAATCTTTGCAAGGTTTTTTGCCCGAAGTGCGCATTCACGAGCCTCATGCCAATTTAGGATTTGCAGGCGGTAATAATTATGTAATGCAATGGGCCATACAGCAGGGGAGTGATTATGTGTATTTATTGAATCCTGATACGGAGATTTTTCCTAATACATTATTTGAGGCGCTAAAAGTCGCCAAAAATCAAGAGTTGGTCGGTTCTGTGCAATCTCTTTTGATTCGTGGCGATAATCAAGATCAAATCAATTCACAAGGCAATGCTTTGCATTATTTGGGGTTTGGTTATTGTGTTGGTGATCATGATTCATTATCCACCGCTCCAACCGAACCTCATGTTATTGGTTATCCTTCAGGAGCCGGAGTATTAATTCCAATCAAAGTTTTACAAGAAATTGGTTTATTTGACGAAACTTTATTCGCTTATCATGAGGATTTGGATCTTGGTTGGCGTATCATGCTCTCGGGTCGAAGCAATTATCTGGCCCCTAAAAGTCGCGTCATTCATCACTATGAATTTTCACGTTCCGTATCCAAATGGCATCTAATGGAGCGCAATCGCTGGCTCGTTCTCTTAAAAAATTATAAACTGTTAACAATAATTGCTTTATTGCCCGCGCTTATTGCCACGGATGTGGCTATTTGGGCTTTTGCTGTCAAAGGCGGTTGGCTTAAACAAAAATTTAAAGCTTCATTATTTTTTCTTAAACCCTCTACATGGAGTTATCTTCTTAAAGCTCGCGAACGTGTACGTTTCACTCGTCGAGTTCCAGATTATTTGATTATGGCTCGCATGGTTTACAAAATCGAATATCAAGAACTCAAAAGTGGTTGGGCAGAGCGCATAGCCAATCCTTTTTGGAAAGCTCTTTACGCGAGCTATATTATGATTATAAGTTGGTAACTAATCATTATACTGTGTCGTAATATTATAATTTCTTAATTTATACGCGCTTTCAATCTCACCGCTAATGTTATTCTATGCAAGTTCTACATATTTGTTGCGTGGCTCCGCCCAAAGGCGGGGGCATGGGCGTTGTTGCGGATCAAGAAATCCGTTATTTGTTAAAAAGCGGAGTCAGTGCTTGGCTTGCTTGTCCTAAGTTAGCTGGTCAAAAATCGGCTAAACACATAATCGAGCTCCCGGGTTTCAAAATCGGTAATGCTGCGTTTTTGCGCGGATTAAAACAAGCTGTTCAAGATGCGGATGTGGTTCATTTGCATTACCCATTTTATGGAGCCACGGAACAAATCATTCGTTATAAAAAATCCGGTCTTATCAAACATTTGATAATGACTTTGCATATGGATGCCCAAGCCGATGGATGTAAAGGTTTTATTTTTGATCTGCATCGCAAATATATTCAGCCCAAGCTATTGCGTTTTGCGGATAAATTTTTTATATCTTCTTATGATTACGCCAAGAATTCATCTTATGAATCAGTTATTGAAGAAATGTCGGATAAAGTGATTGAGCTTCCTTTTGGCGTGGATACAAATTATATGAGTTTCGGAGATCCACGTCGCGAAAAATTTGGTATCTCGCCAGGTTCGTTTGTTGTTGGCACGGTGAGTGTACAAGATCGAGCGCATCGTTTTAAGGGTATTGATATTCTCATAAAAGCCATGCCTCGCTTATCAAAGAATATTCATTTGCTTTTAGTTGGCAATGGCGAATTACAGTCAAATTACCGTCGTCTTGCCAATGAACTCAAAGTGTCAGACAGGGTCCATTTCGCCGGTCGTTTGAATCAAGAAGATCTGCTTCATGCTTATCGCAGTATGGATGTTTTTGCTTTTCCGAGCACAAATAGCGCCGAGGCTTTTGGTTTGGCCATGCTTGAGGCCATGGCTTGTGGCGTGCCTGTTGTGGCCAGCAATTTGCCGGGAGTACGGGTTATTGCTCAAGACGCGGGTTTGCTTATTCCCAAAGCTGATTTGGATTGCTTGGTGCAGTCTTTGAATTTAATGTCCACCGATGAAAAATTACGCAAACAATATTCTTCAGTGGCGCGCGCCAAAGCCATAACCTTCAATTGGGAAGCGCATACTAAAACTTTGATTGAACAATATCAAAAATTATGCGCATAGCGCTTCTTACCAATTCTTATCCTCCGCATGCGCGCGGAGGAGCAGGTCAAATCGCCTTTACGCAAGCTAAATGGCTTAAATCTCATGGTCACGAGATACGTATTTTTGTTCCCGAGCCTTTCTTAATGTCAACGTCTGATCCTTCCATCACCACCTTCAAACAACAAACATCAGTCGCGTTTGCTGATTTATCAAAATATAATTTTTTATCTCGCTTGATTTTCCACTTTGAAGATCTTTCGCCTAACATCGCGCTTATTGAATCAGTTCGCGCTTTTCATCCCGAAGTAATAATTACCCATAATCTCACTGGTTGCGGATGGGGCACGCCCAAGATTTTAAGCCAATCAGGAATTCGTTGGATTCATATTCTCCACGATGTTCAAATGATTGAGCCATCTGGTCAAATACTTTTTGCCGAATCTTTTTCGTTTTTTCGTCGTTTATGGCGTTCTTTTTGGGCCAAGCAACGATCCAAATCTCTGGGTTCTCCTCATGTTGTAATTTCACCATCCAAATGGCTTCTCGATTTTCATAAAACCCATGATCTTTTTTCCAATTCTCAAACAGCTATCATTCCCAATCCGCTTTTAAGCGCTAATCAGATTCCAATACAAGATACAAACCATTCAATTCAAACCGCTATTCAAACAAAATCAGTTTTATTCGTTGGTCGAGTCTCTAAAGACAAAGGATTAGAAGTTCTTATCCGTGCTTGGCAAATTTTACAAAACAAATTTAGTTCATCGAATAGTGAAGTTAATAATTTTAATTCTAAATCAACCTCTCTCAATCAAGCAAAATCAGAAATACAAAATTTTAAATGCGAATTAATTATCATTGGTTCTGGCTCATATCTTCAATTTATCAAAAAGCTAAACGACAAAACAATCAAATGTCTCGGTGCCTTGGATCACGAAAAACTTGCTGATTATTATTCCAAAGCTTCGCTTTTTGTTTTTCCATCATTGCTCATGGAAAATCAACCCACGGTTTTGCTTGAAGCCATGTCATCAGGCATAAATATAGTTGCGTCCGATGTTGGCGGAGTGGGGGAGCTTTTAAAAGGCTACGGCGCTCTTGTTCCACCAAAAAATCCCGAGGCATTGGCTAATGCTATTTTAGATCAACTGCAAAAAAAACCAGACCTTATTTTGGCAAATTCGATTTTATCATTGCACAGTCCTGATCTGGTAATGGAAAAAATGTCATCTTTTTTTAAATGATTTAAGTTTAGGCAATGCCTTTATCATTTATTAAAATCAAATTTATAAATCATTATTTTTCCATTTTCTATTTCCCACTCTTCATCAGCAATTTTAGAAATTTGTTCGTTTAGTTTTTGCGCTTCCCACCAATAATGGTTAATAACAACAAACACCAAATTTGTTTGACCTAAACGCGAGGCTTCTCGCACGGTTTCAATTGATGGATCTTCATAAGTCATTTTAAGATAAATTTCATATAGCGGTCCTCCGGTTGGAATTGGATAAAAGAAAACATCGTCTTTGGCGTAACGTTTAAATCCCAATTCTTTTACGGCCGCCGCGCTTACTGCTTGATTGGCTAGTACTGTGTATTCTTGTCCTTTGGCCGATCTTTCTATCCAACGCACAGCTTCAATCTCGGCCTTGCCCGTGCTCCAGCCTCGGCTTACTTCAACCGAATCATGGCGAGGCAGGGCATTGTGCGCGTTAGCCACTCCAATCGCTCCTGTAAACAGTAAAGTAACTAAAATCGTAATCGGCAAACCTACGCGAATTTTTTCCATTATTATGCTTAAAGTTGGAGCTGTTGCAATAATAAGTATCATAATTCCCAATTGCATCAATCGGCTTGCATAATCTCCTTTTTCATAACTGATTAATTGAGTAAAATCACTAGCATGTTCCAATAAACCAGCAGATATTATGAGTGATACGGACGCCACTAAAAACAAGGCTGTGCGCCGACGAACTTTTATGGGTAAAAAGAATCCCATTAAAGCCAAGCCCAAACTTAAAATTGGCACAAAAGCTGTTACAAGCGATGACCAAGCTGGCCATAAAACAAATTTATTGCCCAACCAAGGAAGCAATCCGGTTAATGTTGTCATCCAACTATTTACCTCGCCGGCCGAATTAAAATCCCATTGAATTGCTAAGCTGGGCACAATGGCGCTTGCCAAGTAGAATAAAATTGGAACCGCTAAACCACTTAAACCCGCGATTATGAACGAGGCAATATTAGCAAATAAAGATGTTGATCTGCGGATTACAAGGGCCATGGCAAATAAAGTTAGCGGTATGCCAGCCAAGGGGTGAATGGCTATACTCCACAAGCCAAGCCACATTGGTCCGGTTATACGAATATGTTTTTCAGCCGAGCCTATGGCCAACATAACAGCCGATAATCCTACAATGGTTGCCAATCCTTGCGGGGTAGGGGCTATAAACATTGATAAAGGCAACATGGCAAAAATTAAAGCCACATAATAATTGGGCGAAAATCGTTGGTAAGCAAATGTTAAACTTGTCGGAAGCAAAATGGTCGCGGTAATCGGTATGAGCCAACGCGAAACATATTCCAAGGGCAAATCAAAAACTCTAGCAATCCATGTGCTAAAAACATATTGACCCATATAATAATAGGGCATGGGTTCAAGCGTTCCGGTATTCAATAAAACTTTTTCACCTGCAACATGTAAAAAACCATCAAAACCATAACCCAAAACATACATAATGGGGGCTATGCTTAATGTGGCCAAAATCGCTAAAGCCGTATGAATCAAAGTTACTGTCGCTGAACGAACAGTCAGCGCGCTGGTTACGGTCGCCATCCATAATAATGCTATTGCCGGCAATACTCCGGCATCCAACAAAGGCCAAGGCGTGCGAATGCTTTCAAAAGTTCTAGCATTCCAAGCCGAAACAATTACAAATACAAAAGCCATCAATGCCGACAATCCAATAGTAATGGCCAAGAGTTTTCTTTTGGAGTTCCATGGTTCGCTTTGTGGAATCGGAGGAGTTGATATTAACAAAGCTGTTTCAGCAGTAACTCCCGAAAGATGCGCCATGGCTATGGCTATGGCTAGCGACCAAGCATCCGAAAGATTGCCCAAAGGCGCGCCAATATAAAACCAAATTACTTGAGACAGGCTTTGTACGGCAATTAACAAAATAAATCCATATAAATATGTTATTAGCCAATGTCGCGCCGGAAAAACATTTTTTCCGAATACATAAGCATGAAACAAAATTGCAAACATCCATAGATATGGCTTGGTCACTGAAAATAAATCCAATGCCCAATATTCCATGCCCAATATCAATATGATAAATACAATGCCAGCAATAGCATCAAGTGTTTTTTCTCCCATAATTGTATTATTTATGTTATCATAAATAGCATAGTTATGGGATGGCTTACCGAAAAAAAATTCATGACCAACGAAACAGTCGTGCTTTATAAGCAAGATCTTGTTTTGGCCAAAACTTTATTGCCTTTGATTCCTAATTGGATCAAACCCAATCACATCACCATTTTGCGTTTATTTTTGATTCCGGTAAACGTGTATTTTGTCCTTATCGAAAACTGGATGGTTTTGCTTCCGCTTTTTATTTTTACCGCTTTTACGGATATGGTGGATGGCGCCATGGCTCGTACGCGCAAGCAAATTACTCTTTGGGGAGCCATTTTAGATCCAACCGCGGATAAATTATTGATGGCTTCGGTGGGAGGTATTTTTATTGTTCGCAATGTTTCACCTTTATTGGCTTACGCGGTTATTTTTTTAGAATTTCTAATCGTCTTGGGCGCTTATTCTCGTCGTCGCCGAGGCGAGTATATTTGCGCTAACGGCGCTGGCAAGGTTAAATTTTTTCTACAAGCTGTGGGTCTTGGTTTTATGCTCTTGGGGGCTCTTATCACGCAACCCAATTTAATCTTTTTTGGCTCCATTTTAATGATCATTTCTTTGGGTTTTGCTATCACATCTTTATTGACATACGGATTATAAATAATTATTAACCAATTAGTTGCTAGCTTAAATATTTTTGTAATCTCTTTGTTATAAGCTCGAGGTTTTTTAATTAAGAGTAGTTAATAGCAAATAAAAAAAACCTTCAAACAATTGTTTGAAGGAAATGAAAATTAGTTTTTATTTTTGGTTGCACATCCATGTATTTTCTGGATGTGAGAGCTTGGTTAGTTGTTGTCCACCAGCGCAAGTGCAGGGCGGGCCACCAGAATAGGCGCGTTTTTCCGCGTCGGTCAAGGGCTGAATATTTTGCCCAACGCATTGGAAAGTTTGTTCTGGCTGATTGTTTTTAGTCACAGAGCAAATAATAGCGCGATTATCGTCAATAGTTCGCGTTTCGCAGTTAACCTGCGTTAAACTTGCTACAACTTCCGCTTTGCTTTTATCGGCGTTGGTTGAGTTTTTATTATATCGCATCACTTGATCCGGATTGGGTTTATTGCATTTGGGATAATGAGCTTGCCATTTGTGCACACCCCAAACAGCTACTTTATCACCATCTTGGCATCGGCACACGGACAGGTTTTCTGATAGCGTGGTCGCAGCGGGCATTTGGCCCTTGCATTCGACAGGCAAACCATTCACATTTTCACTTTTGCCTGCCGGTGCGGTTGCTTCTTCGGTTGGTTCTCTACTTACTCCGTTTACATCATTATTTGGATTTTCCACCGAAGTCCATTTAACTGCATATCCTTTATTATTACTCTGCGTTGAAGCGTTACATCCAAAAATGACTGTTACCGCCACAACAAAAATCACCATCATGGCCTTATTCATTTTACTCTCCTTTGTTTAGTTTATCAGTAGTCCAACTCCTTCAAATCTCTGCTTTAAGAAAAGAGAGAGGTTTGCCGGTTTAGCATCTTTATAATCCTTTTTATCTCAAAAGAGGGAAAGAGAATGAATTGCAACTAAGATTTCAAAAGTACGAATTGCTTAATTTAGCATAATTAAGCCAAATTGTCAATATTTTTCCTCATTTTGATTAAAATATTAGTCAAATATTCATTTTTTTGCTAAATTAACAATAACTAATCATGTTTCAGATATAATTAAACTAATAATAAAAGTGACGCAAAAGTTAGCTATGCTTCATCAACTAAAAAAATTAGTCCCACGTGGATTGATGGAGGTCTATCATTATCTACTCTCTTATGTGGCGTCTTTAATATACAATAATCCTTCGCGCGAAATGATAGTTATCGGTGTAACCGGCACCAATGGCAAAACCAGTACGGCTTACATGATTGCCAAAGCTTTGGAGGCCGGTGGAGCCAAAACCGGTTGCACTACCACGGCCATTTTTAAAGTCGCGGACAAAGAATGGTTGAACAATACCAAGATGACCATGTTAGGCCGTTTTCAATTACAAAAACTTTTGCGTCAAATGGCTGATGCGGGTTGTGCTTATGCGGTGGTTGAAACATCATCTCAAGGTATTACGCAACATCGTCATCAAAATATAGCTTATGATATTTGCGTATTCACCAATCTTACTCCCGAGCATATAGAGGCTCATGGTGGTTTTGAAAATTATAAACAAGCTAAGATTCGTTTGTTTAAACACATGGCTTCACTTGCGCCCAAAATTTTAAACAATCACCAAGTCCCGCGTTTTGCCATTTTAAATTGTGATGATAAACACTGGTTGGATTTCAAAATTCCCGAGCTTGCAAATATTGTTACTTATGGAGTCGGGGATTGTGCCCAAGTGCGCGCTTCAAATATTCAAGAAACCGCACAAGGAGTTTCTTTTACCACTTCTGGTTTAACAGTTAATCTTAAAATCATGGGCAAGGTTAATGCTTATAACGCTTTAGCCGCATTGTCTTGCGCCAAGATTTGTGGGGTTGATCTTGAACAAGCAGTCAAATCTCTTGAAGCTATTGTAAACATCCCTGGTCGTTTTGAATCCATCAATCAGGGTCAGCCTTTTACTGTGTTGATTGATTACGCTCCGGAGCCCGCATCTCTTTCTGTTATTTATCAAACCATCTCCGAGCTTAAACCAAAGCGTTTGATTCATGTTTTAGGTTCTTGTGGAGGCGGACGAGATGTTGCTCGTCGTCCTATCTTGGGGAGCATGGCCGGTCAAACTGCGGACATTGTTATAATCACAAACGAAGATCCTTATGATGATGACCCCATGCAAATCATTAATGATGTTGCTGATGGGGCAAAAAAAGTCGGTAAAATTGAAAATGAAAATTTATTTTTAATCATTGACAGGCGCGAAGCCATCAATAAAGCCGTGGCTTTAGCCAAGCCCGGTGATCTTGTTTTACTCACAGGCAAGGGTTCAGAACAGGCAATCTGTATTGCCAATGGTAAAAAAATACCATGGGATGAACGTGAAGTTGCTCGTCAAGCCATTAAAAACCTTATTGCTAAACCAGAATGATACGGCTATAATTATCAATGACCTTCAATTAAGTTTGTAATAGGCCTATGTGGCCATGGCGTAATCGTTGAACTTGTTATAAATACTACATTTGGTTAATTTTATGTTTCGCATCGAATCAATCATTCAGCTCAAAGAAGAAGAAAACATCGAAGCCTTGGCGCGTAGGCATTTGCTCACATTGATCCCTTCATTGTTTATCGCCATGCTTCTTATCGTGGTTCCTTTTTTCTTATTATTTCCGTTGATGAGTTGGGGCTTGATTGGTTTATTAATTTTTGCTGGTTGCATAATTACAGGAATCATTATAGCCATTCGCGCGTTATTTTTATGGAATGCTGATGTTTTAGTGGTAACCAATTTGCGCTTGGTGGATGTTGATCAAAAAGGTTTGCTTTCACGTCGTGTTTCTGAAGCCTCTTACGATGCCATACAAGATGTGTCTTGGTTGCGAAAGGGTATTTGGCAAACAATTTTTCGCATGGGTTCGGTAAGTGTGCAAACCGCCGGACAAGCCACAAATATCGAAGTCGTGTCCGTTCCTCATCCAGACAAACTTCATGATCTTATAAATGATGCCAGATCATTTTTTGTTAAAGAATCCAAAAAAAAATCATCCGACCAACCTAAAGATAGACGTTCGCGTTTGCGTCGTATAGCCAGACTTTTAGATCAGGTTGATGATGAAGTGGTTTTGAACATTGAGGCGGTTTTAGAACGAGAAGTTAAAAAAATCGCCATGGAGAAATTATTTAACATCGAAGAGGATGGTTTTGATAATGAAGAAGATGTTGATGAAGATATTCATGATATTGAAAATTAAAAAAGAAATAATCTATGATTCCGGAGCAAACAAACAACTATTCTTTAAATCTGGTAGCTAAAGCCAAATGGCCTTTGTTTCTTATAGCAAATATTGCCATACTTTTTATGGTTGGCATGTCCACCGTGCGTGAAACTTATCGCAATTGGAGCGTTGACCGCGAAATCAAAGCTTTGGAGAGTGAGGCCATGGCTTTGGAAGGTAGGCGTAGTGAATTAGCATCATTTGCGGAAAAAATACAATCAACTCAATATTTGGAACGTGAGTCCCGAGCAAAATTAAATTTGCAAAAACCTGGCGAACATGTAATTATCATTGAAGGCGTATCGCCGGTGGATGCGGAGTGGTCTTCCATCAATATCACTCCCGAGCCTCCCGTTATGATTGATACGCGTTCAAATCCCGAGCGCTGGTGGGATTATTTTACTAAACCAGCTATTTGATTTTTATATATGAATACACTTACAAAAAAAGTTGCAGGCATTATTACAGCTCTTGTATTGGTATCAGCTGTCGCTTTAACAATTAGTTATAATATTTACAGCGTTTACGCCAAACAAGCTGATGGCGCTTCGGCGCGCGCATTGGCTAAAGTTTTTGCTTTGCCCGTTGCGTATGTAGGCAATCGCTCTGTAACATATACTCACTTTTTAAAAACTCGCGATGCTGTGGAGCATTTTATTAACAGCGAGGCAGGCCGAGAAGTTGGCGCCACCATGCCCTCTGAAAACGAACTTGGTCAAAATATTATGGAACAATTGATTCGGCAAAAAATGGTTGAAGAATTCGCTGATAAAAATAAAATCACTGTTTCTAAAGAAGAGATTGATCAACTTTTTGAACAAATAGTTGCCGAGGCAGCCTCTCAAAATACCACAGATATTGCCAAATATTTATTGGATAATTATGGTTGGAGCGAGCAAGATTTTCGTGACAATGTATTAAGGCCGGCTGTTATGGAGCAAAAAGTTTCTGCAACCATGTCCGCTGGTGGCGATGTGTATGCCCTGGAGGATGCTTTGATTAATCGTCGTCAATCCGAAGATGTGGTTGTTTATCTCAAATTCGAATAATCTTAATAAAAATTAAAAAACAGCTTCCAAGCTGTTTTTAATATAAAAACCGCTTGTATGCGGTTTTTTTCTGGAGCCGGAGGCGGGATTCGAACCCGCGACCTCTGCTTTACGAAAGCATTGCTCTACCAGCTGAGCTACTTCGGCTAACTATTTAATGTTTATAATTTTTGCAGCAAGGTCAAATGCAATTTATTTAATAATCACGCAGTAAATTATGAATATTATTAATATTATAAATTAGAGAGCTGATTGGCAGAGTTATTCACGTTACAAATCGCGCGCAGTTATGTTATACTTTTGGCTAGGTTATGTGTAAAAAGTTCACTATAATTTTAATGTCTTTGAGTTTACTGGTTTTGGCATTTCCGGTCAAGCATGCAGATGCAATGACTAATTTTTTTGGCTCTTCCACTTTTACGCAATTGTTTCTGGATATTGGTTTTATGGGGCGTGTAGTTGATTTGGATTTACCTCAAATTAATCTTAATATTTCTTTTGATGCTGAAGATATTCCATCGCCAGGAGTTTTAACAGTTCTGACTTCCGCAAAAACCGCAACATCTTCTCTTTCTGAGCATCCTATCTTAAGCGATGATATTGAGCTTCACTGGCGCACTAATGCTCCCGAATCTCCTGAATTTGCCAAACTTACTTTCTATACAGATGTTTGCGACCTTGATCCAGCCATGTCTTGCGCTTTCGAACAAAATACCATGGGTCAAATTCAACTAATTCCTGCGGTTTCCGACAAAGTCGGAGCGCATGCAAGGGTTAGGCTCAATTCCCGTCTCCAGCTCGTTTTGGTTCCGCGTATTGATTCTCAAGTATCCACTGATCCAAGTTACATGACCGAGGGTTATGCTTCTTGGTATGCTTATAAAAATTGTGATTGCGCCGCTTCGCCTGATTTTCCTAAAGGAAGTTATGTTAAAGTAACTCGCGTTAATGATCCAACCAAGTCAGTTATTGTGTGTATTAACGATTACGGTCCAAATCGAGATATCCATCCCGATCGGGTCATTGATTTAGATAAAATCGCTTTTCAAAAAATTGCTCCATTGGGAGCAGGCTTAACTCAAGTAATTGTAGAGCCCGTAGAAGCTCCTCCGGCTCCATCGCAACCATTGGCTGTAACCGCTCCGGCTCCAGCTTCGGTTGAGCCTTTATGGTCATATTAATCAATTCAACATGATAGATTTAAAAAACATTTCCAAAATTTACAGTTCAGACGTTCATGGCTTGCGCGATGTTAACCTTTCCATCGATCCGGGTGAATTTGTTTGTATTGTGGGCGCTAGCGGAGCTGGCAAAACCACTTTGGCTAAATTGTTAATTGCCGAGGAGCGTCCCACTCGAGGCAGAATAAACATAGGCGGTTGGGACATAACTCACATCAAAAAACGCGATATCCCATATTTACGCCGACAGATTGGCGTTGTTTTTCAAGATTTCAAATTGCTCAAGCAAAAAACTGTTTGGGAAAATGTGGCTTTTGCCCTTGAAGTCAGTGGCGAAACAAATCGTCGTATTCGTGAAATCGTTCCACATGTCCTTAAAGTTGTGGGTCTAGAGCAAAAAGCACATCGTTTTCCTCATCAGATTTCCGGAGGAGAACAACAACGTGTGGTTATAGCTCGCGCTTTGGTGCATCGTCCGAAAATCCTACTCGCTGATGAACCAACCGGCAATTTGGACACGATTAACACCGCTGACGTAATTCAAGTTCTCAAAAAAATAAACGATTTCGGTAGCACCGTGGTTCTAGTCACTCATAATCGCGAAGTTGTCAATGAATTGCGTAGTCGTGTTATAACTTTGGCCGATGGGCGCGTTATTTCCGATAAAAAACACGGTAAATATCTTATTCAAAGCTAATTATGTTTATTATTACTCCAATAGGGCGTGTCATTTCTTTTGCGGTCAAAAACATTACGCGCAATGCTTGGATCGGTTTAGCGACAGTTTTAGTTTTAGTATTGGCTTTGCTTTCGGTTAACATTTTAGTCGGTGTTAATGCTTTAGCTTCATCCGCGATTGCTATTTTAGAAAAAAAGATTGATGTTAGTGTTTATTTCAAACCAGAAACTCCAAATGCTATTTTGGATCAAGCTCGCTCTTATATGGCTTCTTTACCGCAGACCGAACGTGTAACAATCATGACCGCCGAAGAAGCTCTATCCGCTTTTATTGAACGTCATAAAAATGAACCTCCTATTTTGGATGCCATAAACGAATTGGAGGAAAATCCTCTTGGAGCAACCATGGTTATCAAGGCTCGTAAAACTACGGATTATCCTTATTTAATGGAAGCTCTCAATAATCCACAATTTTCTTTTGCAATTGAAAACAAAACTTATGATGATCATTCGGTTGCAATTGAGCAAGTCGAGCGCATTGCTAATTCCATTCGTTATTTTGGTTTAATTCTCACACTTGTTTTTGCAATTTTTTCCGCCCTTATCGTCTACAATGCCATACGTGTTGCTATTTATACTCAACGTGAAGAAATCGGCATTATGCGCTTGGTCGGAGCTTCCAATGCTTTCGTTCGTCTTCCGCTCATTTTGGATGCAATCTTTTTTGCCTTGCTTTCTTTAATCATAGCTTCAGCGTTGGTGGCTCTTATTATCTCTTTTGGTGAACCTCACCTTGTTTCTTTTCTTGATGGTGAAGATCCGGGTTTGCGAACATATTTTTTGAATAATTTACTAGCGCTTATTATCACAGAAGGAATGGCCATAGTAATTATCGTTTCTCTTTCATCATGGGCAGCTGTGGGCAGATATCTCAAAAAATAATTATGTCCGAGTTAAGAAAAAATGAAATAAAAGATTGGCAAAAACAGCGAACATTGCTTAAATCTTTTGTTAATAAAAATCGGCATAACAATATCTTGGCCGGCCATTTGTATAATATCTTGAGTCAAGAAAATTCTTCGGTTTTTAAAACCGCTCTTTCTAATAATATTAAAGAGATTGCGAGTTCTTGCGTGGTTAAGGGCTTTTCGGTTTTAGGAATAAAAGATTCAGAAGTGCTTGCTTTGGTACGATCTTTGCCCGGTAATTTAATAAAATCGCTGGATTATATTAATCATTCGTCTCCATTTCCTCAAACACATGGTTCATCCGCGGATATCATAATCACCGCGCAACAAAATCCTTCCGGTGGCCTAAATATTATCGTTTACGATCCTTTACACGACTCCGAAGCTCTTAGTTCTATTTTACCAACTGGCTTGATTTTTGCTTTTGCGAGCAGTGTTTGGGATTCTTTGCCACAAAATTTGCGTATCAAGATGGAAAATATTTTCCAAGATTTGCCAATTGATGTTTTTCATTCTGTTTATATTAATAAGTTACGCAACCCAGGGCGTCATTATATTGCAACTAAAAATGATTTACTTCGTGATCTTTTAATATCATTCATTAAAACAGCTTATAACGCGCCATTTATTTCCGAAAATCAGGATTGGCAGGATGCTTTTTATCAAGCATTGCGTGGTATGCAATATTTAAACTCAAATCAAGCTTCCGAAATCGTCAAAATATTATCAACATTATTTAATTATTTGGATCCATCGGCTAACATGAATAATCTAATTCGCGCATATCAAACAAAAACCGCTCAAATTGAAACCAAAGTCACAATCTCTCATCTGACTCATTTATTTGATCAATTGCACGATCGTGGTTGGCAAGCATTCTTTCGTGGTTGGATAGGCGATGCTACTCGTGTTCGTAAAATGGCTTCCAAACAAACAACCACATCTCCTTATTATGAACGCGTACCCAATGCAAAGATCGCTATGGCCATGGACAGTGTTCGCGAATTGGATGCCGATCTTACCAAAAGTCTGCGTTTAACTCATGCGTCAAAAACAGCGAAAAACAACGCATTTAATGATTTACGTTGCAGTTTGCGACGTTTTAATGATATTTGGCAAGATTTGGATAAACGCGAAAAACAATACGCTCGACCTCGTCTAATACAAATTATTCATGTTTCCAACAATTAGATAATTATGACGATTCAAAAAACATTTCTATTGATTTTTAATAATCAAGGCACATGTCTAGGTGAATTGTTTTTTGAACATGATCGTTTTGTCAAAGCTTATCTTCATCCTGAAGGTGAATCTATTTTGGGGGATTGGTTGTTGGATTGGCAAGTTACCGGCATAAATTATTGTCAAAAAACATATTCTTCCGGCAATAACCGTGTTTGCGCGTTAAGCGGGCATGTTTCTATGCGTAGCCCCGAATTTCCCGCAGCTTTACGCGCTTGGCTTGAACAACATGGTTTTTTTTCTTTACCCTTACCCGAATCTGCTTGGCGCGCGTGGAATATTATCCAACAGCTTCCGCTTTTGCCAAATGAGAATTATAAAATGGCGCAAGTCTTGGCTGAAAGCGATTCTCAAGACAAAGAGCGCATCACAGCATTACTACAGGAATTGCTTCAAGAATTGGAATCACCAACCAAATCACAGAAAGAGCATAAGTTCACAAAAGCAACTAAACAATCTCAATCTAAAAAATCATCTTCTGTTGTTAAATCAAAACAGCGATCTCCGATAAAAATTATCCAAAAATCAAAAACTCTCAATAATAAAAAACAACAATCACGATCAAATAGCGTAGATAAAACTAGCTCGACAAGCTCGCAAAATTCTAAAAAGAAGATCAAAAAATCTTCTCCTCCTTCATCAAAAGTCATCAAGTCTGCCAAAAAAATCAGCACAAAGCAAAAGATTGAGCCTTCAAAATCAGTAAAATCTCCAAAGTCTTCCAAATAGTTTAAGCGTAAAAACAATTGCATTAAATATTAAAAATATAATCCAGATCAAACTTCATGTTATTGATTATTTATAAATTTATGGAATTTGATAGTTTAATTTTTTCTGCTGAATTGGGTAGTGATACGGTTCCGGTTTTGGATTTGCACGGGTTATCGCAAGATCAAGCCAAGCATGAAGTTTTGGATTTTTTAAGTCGTGAACATGCTGGAATTCCGCGAAAAGATTATAAAGTTGTTAAAATCATAGCCGGGTCTGGCAGTGGAGCAATCCAGCGATTATTAACCAATATTTTGACTAAAAATTCGCTTAATTTTATAGTCCACCATCAACCACAAACTTATCCCGTAATCAGTAAAGCCGTGTTATTTGTGGTTCTTGCGCCCAATACCCCGATAACTTGATCGATGTTTGACAGAAAGCGCTTATTTAACTTATACTAATCGCATTCCGAGGTCGTCTAATGGTAGGACAGCGGCCTTTGAAGCCGTTTATCGGGGTTCGAATCCCTGCCTCGGAGCCAAAATCCTCTTAAGAGGATTTTTTGTTTGTGTTTGACCAGAGTTCACTTTAACTCTACCATAGAAACGTTATCCAAGGTCGCCAAATCGTTTAATATTGGCGTTGATGATTTAATTAAATAAAATTATGGCAAAAAATAATAACAACAAAATTGAGCAATTTGAGAAGACGCTTTTTAAGGCAGCGGATAAGTTGCGAAAGAATATGGACGCCGCCGAATACAAGCATATTGTGCTTGGGCTTATATTTTTGAAATATATTTCCGATTCTTTTGAAGAGCTTTACTCCAAAATCAAAGAAGGCAAAGGTGATTTTTCCGGCGCTAATCCGGAAGATGTCGACGAATATCGCGCGGAAAATGTTTTTTTTGTCCCTCAAATTGCACGCTGGTCTTATTTGCACTCACAAGCAAAACTTCCTTCAATTGGAAAAGATCTTGATGATGCCATGGAAGCAATTGAAAAGGAAAATCCAACTCTTAAAGGAATTTTGCCCAAAGTTTATGCTCGTCCCAATTTAGACAAAGCCGCTCTTGGCGGGTTGATTGACTTGATTAGTAATATCGCTATCGGCGATGCGGCGGCGAAGTCAAAAGATCTACTCGGTAGAGTTTACGAATATTTTTTGGGCGAATTTGCTAGCGCTGAAGGAAAGAAAGGCGGGCAATTCTACACACCAAAATCAATAGTACGTTTAATGGTAGAGATGATAGAGCCCTTTAAAGGAAGGGTTTATGATCCAGCTTGCGGAAGCGGTGGAATGTTTATTATGAGTGAAAAATTTGTAGAAAGCCATCAAGGAAATATAGATGACATTTCGATCTACGGCCAAGAAAGCAATCAGACAACTTATCGCTTATGCCGAATGAATTTAGCAATTCGTGGAATTGATGGAAGTCAAGTGAAATGGAACACCGAAGGGTCGTTTTTAAATGATTTACACAAAGACTTAAAGGCGGATTTTGTTCTTGCCAATCCTCCTTTTAATGACAGTGACTGGTCAGGGCAACTTTTGCAAAAAGATCCTCGCTGGCAATACGGCAAACCACCGGCAAGCAACGCCAACTATGCTTAGCTTCAACATATGATTTACCATCTCTCACCAAAAGGCGTGATGGCTTGTGTTCTTGCCAATGGTTCGCTATCAAGTCAAACAAATAATGAAGGAGAGATCAGAAAAAATTTACAAAAAGGTCAATAATCAAAAGTAGAAAAAACAGATCATTAATCCTACCAAAAATGCCAGAGTGTTTAGGGGTTGATTAAGGGATTATTTAAATAAAACAATATGCAAAATTTATCTAAAAAAGATCGTGATAATTTAATAAAGATCTTGCAGGAAGGTAAAGAAATACCGGCAAAGTATCGGGATATTTTATTTGGTGAAGAAAAACCAAAAGAATACGAATTGGTTTATGACGGAAAGGCGCGGGAGGAAGATATTATCGCCGACACTTTAGCCGCGCCGCTTCAAGAAGTACGGACTTTTAATAGTAACAATAAATTTGATGATGGCTGGACAAACAAGCTGATTTTTGGCGACAACCTGATGGCGCTTAAAAATTTATATGAAGATCCAAATATCAAAGGTAAAGTAAAACTCATATATATTGACCCACCATTTGCAACCAAGCAAGATTTTATGCAAGACGAAGAGAAGGCGTACAAAGACAAAGTTATCGGTTCACGGTTTTTAGAATTTACGAGAAAAAGATTAGTATTATTAAAAGAGATTCTATCTGAAGAGGGATCAATTTATGTCCATTTAGATCAAAAGAAAGGTCATTATATTAAAACCTTAATGGATGAAATTTTCGGTGAGGAAAATTTCATCAATGAAATTATTTGGGGATATAGAACAGGCGGTATTTCTAAAAATTTCTTTGCAAAAAAACACGATGTACTATTTTATTACAACAAAAATGCAGGTTCAGCAACATTTAATACTCAATACTATAAATCTTATCAATTAAAGAAATATAATTTTAAAGGAGTTGAAGATTTGTGGGACGATGAAAAGAAAATGTGGTATCATAATGCTGTTTGTAGAGATGTTTGGGAAGATGTTTATCCTATTGGGACTGAGAATAAAGAAAGAATTAATTACCCAACACAAAAGCCAGAGGCATTACTTGATCGGATTATTAAGGCTTCTTCTAACGAAGGCGACATTGTTTTAGACGCCTTTGCTGGTTCTGGCACAACTCTAGCTGTCGCAGAAAAATTAAAAAGACGATGGATTGGGATTGATTGTGGAAAGCTGGCAATTTATACCATGCAAAAGCGGATGCTGAATTTGCGCGAGGAGATCGGTAACAAGGGAAAGCCGCTCAAAGCCAAAGCATTTACGCTCTATAACGCTGGACTTTATGACTGGGACGGCGTAAAGAAATTAGATTTTAATCATTATCGCGATTTTGTGTTGAAACTTTTTCAGGTGCGCGAAGAAAAGCACACTGTTCGCGGAATTGAAATTGATGGCTATATTGGCAACGAGAACGCCTACCTTTGGAACCATACTAAAGAGAAAAAGGCCAAGCTGGATTTGGATTTTGTGAAAAGTTTGCACAACGCGCTTTCCGGCAAAGGCGGCGAAGTGTTTTATATCATCGCGCCGACGAACGCCTTTGCTTTTTACGAAGACGAAATCAAATATGACGACACGACTTACAAGACCTTGCGCGTGCCGCAATCAGTAATTTCAGAGCTTATCAAGCGTGGTGGCGACACGATTAAACAGCCAACGAGCGAGCAAGATGTGAACGATACGATTGACGCGGTCGGATTTGATTTTATTCAAGTGCCACAAGTAGACACGGAATATAAAATCGCGGATCCAAAAGAAAAAACACTTTTGAATCAAAAAACAAAAGAATGCGTGATAAAGATAAAAACTTTCAAGAGCCGCACGCTTACAAAAAGCCCGGAAGAATTTGAAAACTACGAAACTCTATCAATGGTGATGGTGGATTATAACTACGATGATAAAGTGTTTGATTTGGACGAAGTATTTTATGCCGACAAAATTAAGCCGGATTTTGAAGTGCGTTTTGATAGCCAGAAATTAGACAAACAAATGATGGTTATTTATTTGGACATTTACGGCAATGAGAAAAAAGAAATATTGAGCGTGAAAGATTTTAAGAAGTGAAAGTATGAGCGAATTATCCTACAAAAACACTGATTTTATTTTAAGAGCTAAAGCCGATGAGGCTTTAATTGATCGCATTGAAAAATACGAATCTTTTTTGTCAGCTTTATGTCGCGAAGAATATTACTTTCAAAAAGATGCAATTTATGAAGTTTTGAAATTCTTTTTTAACAACAAATACAAAAACCTTTGGGATCTAGCGAAAGAAAATTATGCAGAAAACGATAAATTGCGACAGCGTTTTGATACTGAGAAAAAGTACAAAGATCATTTGCAGTTGCCAGACCAAAAGTCTTGCTCTATTGATTTAGCTACTGGCACAGGTAAAAGTTTTGTGATTTATGGCTTGGCGCAAATTATGCTCGCTGAAGGCCTAGTTGATCAAGTTTTAGTGCTTTGCCCTTCGCGGACGATTGAAGCCGGGCTTACAGAAAAATTTGTCGCGCTCTCTGGTAATAGAATGCTAAAAAAACTCTTGCCAAAGAAATCAGTTTTAGCCAATCCAAGAATTGTGAATGCCACGCGGACAATAAAAAAAGGTGATATTTGTATTGAAAATATACACGCCGTTTATAAAAATACTGGCTCGTCAATTTATGATAGCTTGAAAAATAAAGGCGCGAGGACTTTGGTCTTAAATGACGAAGCGCATCATATTTTCAATAAGGTTTCCGGAACTGGCGATGATAGCGCCTTTAAGGAATGGAAGAAGTTTTTGTTGAATCCGCAATACGGATTTCATTATGTGGCAAATTTTTCCGGCACTCCTTATATTGGACAAGATTATTTTTTGGATGTCGTCTATCGCTACGCGTTAAAAGACGGGATGGAGGAAAAAGTCATCAAGTCGGTAGAGTATTTGATTGAGACTGGTGACGAAAAGAAAATGAAAGGATTTCAAGAAATTTGGGACAATCATCAAGAAAACAAAAAGAAATATAAAGAGATTAAGCCGATTTCAATCGTTATTACAGCGGACATTGCCAAATGCGTTGAGGTTTGGGACGAATTGGTGAAATTCATTGCGCAGAAAGAAAAAATAAGCGTTGCGAAGGCAAAAAAGAAAGCCATTTGGGTTGTTTCCGGCATTCCTTCTAAATCCTCGGCTGGCGGAAAAAAGATTTTCAAATTGGTTGATAAGCCGGAAACAGAGCGACAGAAAAATTTGCAGTTGTTGAAAGAAGTTGATGATCCTAAAAATCAAGTTGAATGGATTTTGTCGGTAGCAATGCTGACGGAAGGTTGGGATGTAAAAAATGTTTTTCAGATTGTTCCGCATGAGAGCAGAGCTTTTAATTCAAAACTCCTTATTGCACAAGTTTTGGGGCGCGGTTTGCGTATCCCGGAAATTTACAAAGGCAAAGATGATATTAAGGTTCGCGTTTATAATCACATTAGGTTTAGCGCGCACATAAAGAATCTTGTTGATGAAGTTTTGGAAATTGAAGATCGTTTTTCTTGGTTTCCGGTTGAATCACAAGCAAAGTTCAATTTCGATCTGCACAATTTGAGTTACAAAAAAGATCTTGAATTTAAGCAGGAAAAAAGAAAGAAGATTGAATTTAGCGAAAAAATAAATCTTGGACCGCAATCAAAAAAGGTTGAAGATTACAATGTCTATAAAGATGTTTTGACCGGAGAGGAGATTACCTCAAAATACAACATTGAAACGCTGGCTTTTGATTTGGAAACTGCCGCCAAAATGATTTGGGCAATGCTTGCCGCATACGATGTGGACGAAGGCACGGAATTTAGAATCAAATATACCAAAGCCAAAATCAAGAAAATACTCGTAAATAATTTGCCGGAAGATAGCCACGATTTTATTAGTTATGAAAACTTAAATAAAGCAAAAACCGCCTTTGGCAAATTATTTGATGTTGGCGGATCTTTCCCTTACTTCAAAAATCGCGCTGATGAATTACAAACCCTAAATACTTCTGAAATAACGAGACAATCCATTTCCGCTACTTCGCTAAAGCGTGAAGGAATGTGTTTTTATACGCCAGAAACGATCAACTCACTGGAAGGCGATGAGAAAGCGACCCTGAAAGAAATACTGGAAAATGAGGAAGAATACAAAATTAAAGAAATTGACAAAGCCAAGCTGTTATCGCCGTTAAATTGTCTTACTGTGAATTATGAACCTGAAAGAAAGTTCGCAAAAATATTATTCCAAAATGTTGAGCTTTTTGATTCTTTCGTAAAAAATCCGGACAAGTCATTTTATGGTATTCCTTACTCATTCAAAAAAGGAACGCATATGAAATACCTGAATTTTCATCCGGATTTTTTCTTCAAAAAAGGAAATGATATTTTAGCCGTTGAAATTAAGAAGGACGATGATGATTCAAAGGAAAATATCGCGAAAAACCGAGACGCGCAAAAGCATTTTGAGATGGTGAATGAAAAACAAAGCAAACAAAAATACCATTTCTATTTTTTGAGTCCGGAAGATTATGTCGAGTTTTTTCAAGCTGTCCGTGAGAATAGATATAAGAACTGGAAATCAAGCCTGATGAGAATTTTAGAATCTTAGGCGGCGCACCAACTTCGTTGGCACGAAATTCGGCGACGGAAAAGCGAGGGCGGGCAAAGATCTCTTCCCTTGAATCTCTTCCGCTTTCACAGCCCCTCTCTTAGTTTAAGAGAGGGGTTTGGGGTGAGTTACGAGCTTAAATAACTCCCTCTAAATCTCCCTCTTAAACTAAGAGGGAGACTTGTTGACTAGTTTTTACAGCCCCTCTCTTAGTTTAAGAGAGGGGTGTGGGGTGAGTTACGGCTTTTAGAGAGGGGTGTGGGGTGAGTTATGACCTTATGGATTATAATTTTGCTATATTGCGATAAATTATTATTGTCAATTAAGCAAATGAGTGTTAAGCTGAAGGCATTATGAGAATAGCCATGAACGTAACCCGCGAATTTTTGGGCGGTATCACCACATCAAACGTCAACTTGCTTAATTTTCTAAACGGTAAGGGCAGGGGAGTTGTCGGAATCGAATTAAACGCCCGTCGTCATATCAGGGGAGCTACGGCCTTTTGGCATCTGGCGCCAGATTGGTTTGAACAACATATTATTAACATCCATGACATGCAGATTTTGGATAATATTCGTAAAAGTAAAAACCTTAAAGAACTAGAAAAGCGATATCGCCCTATTATTAACATGGTCAAAAATATCATGGATAAAGAGATGCCGGATGTGGTTTTGCTTAACGGGACTTATTTTATGCCATGGATAGTCTCAATCGCGGCTCATGAATTACAAATTCCAATTGTGTTGCGTTATGCAGGAGTATTATCTCGTGAAACAGCACACATGAAACCAAAGCCCAGAAAAATATTTTTAGACATGGAGAGATCTTTTCATAAAAGGATTTATTCTTACATATTTCCAAGTAATTTAGTTAAAAATGTGGTCGAAAAAGAAGTATATGGCACAAAAGTTAAACGTTACTTTGTAATTCCTAATCCGGTTAATATACCCACTGACTTCTCAGCTCCTCGAAGATCTGTCGAAAGGCGTATTGCGGCAGTTGGCAGATGGGATTATATTAAAAATTTTAATGCCTATTTTGAAATACATAGAATTTTAAAAAAACAAAAATGGGATCATGTGGCAACATTTGTTACAAGAGCAGAAAAGATTAACGGTATCCCGCGCTCCATTAATCGTCTCGCGCCCATGACTCCTCAAGGTCTTTGGAGATTTTATACCACACAAGGGCTTATCATATCCCCATCGCGTTTTGAAACTTTTGGCAATGTGTCCATGGAAGCCGCTTGGTTGAGTATTCCGGTATTGGTTTCGGATCAGATGGGTTGCTCCGAGATATTAAAAATAGCAGGCTTGGAGAAGATGGTAATATCTTTTGATGATCTGAAGGCGGTTGCGGAAAGGGTTAAAGAACTTTGTGGACAATATATATTGCCAAAACAACTGAATAATCTCCGCAGTCAGTTGGATCCGCAAACAATTAATGAACAAATATATGGCGTCTTGCGTGAAGCGGCTCGAAGCTAAACTGTTAAAAAAGCCCAATTTATCGAGTTTTTTGTTGGGGATATTTTCTCTTGACCAAGTAAACCGACCAGTTTAATATTTAATTCTAAATAATTCTTAAATACAAAAACTATGTGGTTTGATGATGAAGATATCGTTATCGATGACGAAGAAGTTGATGAAGATGAAGATGTCGAAGACGATGATGACTCTGATGATGATGAGTAAAACAAAAGCCCAAAACAGGGCTTTTTTGTTAACATTATTAAAGGATGACGAATAACAAATTAAATGATATTCTGTTAATAATGACCCAAAAAAATAAAAAAATTTTACTTGGTATTGCATTTGGTTTGATAGTTTTTGTAATAACTTCTTATTATGCGGTAGATAATTCTATTCAAACTCAAGCCAACGAACAAATTGAATCCGAAGATACTGTTTTAGATGTTGCGAGAGAGTTAGATTATTATTCTGATGATAATGAAGATAAAGATGCGGATGAATCTGAATATCAGATCATCGAAGAAGTAATTAAAACCAATGCCAAGGTTGTTAAAGTTATTGATGGTGATACAATCGATGTTATTATGGATTCCGAACCCGAAAAAGTTGTCCGTGTTCGTTTATTGGGTATTAACACTCCTGAAACCGTTGACCCGCGTCGTCCGGTTGAATGTTTTGGCAAACAAGCATCTGATTTCGCTAAGCGAACTTTAAGTGATAAAAGAGTTTTTCTTGAATCTGATCCCGAAGCCGACGAAATTGATAAATACGGCCGTTTTTTGCGCAATGTTTATTTGCCGGACGGTATGGATTTTAACGCTTATATGGTAGAAAATGGATATGCTTATGCTTATGTTTCCTTTCCGCAAAATAAAGTCCGCAAAGCCGAGCTTCGCGCTTTGGAAAAATCTGCCAAAGAGAACAATTTAGGTCTCTGGAATCCCGAAGTCTGTCCGCAATAAATAATCGCTAGCTATCTTGTCGTCTTGATTGTATTAATACAATAAATCGATGATCAACAGCGATTAGCTCAAAACTGATAAAATATGTCTCTTGAATCAAAAATAATTTGGTCACGTCGAGGAATCATATTGATTGCATTAGTTGGATTTTTCGCTTCCGCTTATTTGTTTTATACGTACACAACCGGAGCCGACTTAAAATGTGGAATTCTTCACGGATGTGATACGGTTCGCGTGTCCAAGTGGGCAAATTTTTACGGTGTCCCAACTCCGTTTTTCGGTTTGATTTTTTATTTATTCGTATTATCACTCGGCATTTTTCGTGCCTATGCGCCTGAGTATAAGCCTTGGCTTGCGCGCATCATGATGATTATTTTAGCGTTCGCGGGTTTTGCCGAATCCGTAATTTTAACCTGTATTCAAAGATTCATTATTCAGCAGTTTTGCTCTTGGTGTTTGGTTTCCGCTATTTCCGCGTCACTTATTTTTATTTTTATATTTTTCGATCGAGCTTACGCATATTCAAAATCTCAAAGTATTAAAGAATTAAAAATCATTACAATAATTCTATTTGCTTTTGCATTTGGAGGCAGTATCACTTTTGCTTGGTTAATTCGTCCCATGCCCACGCAAATAATTTCACCTGTTTTCAATCAAGGTCGTTTACAAAAACTTGATCTCCCATCTTCATCTTCACAAGACGAAATAAATCCAACATCTTCCTTGCAAATTGATGATGTTTTTCCTAAACCCGAGACCGTAAAATAAAAAACTCTCTCATTAAAAAGGGGGAGTGTGATTATCATCTTTAAGAAGTGCAGGCGTCTTTTTCGGGATCCTTTTTAATCGCTTCAGATTTTTTTAGTTAGAATTTTTATTTTTGACAATCAAGCTTGCTTTTGTTAGTTTGCTCAAGGTTCTTTACAAAGGAGAGTGTAATGCAACAAAGCAAGATAACAGCCGTGGCCAAAGCTCTACAAACAAAAAATACTGATCTCATTGTCTTTACTGATATTGATGGAACCTTTTATAAATGGCAATTGCTTATTGATTTGGTTAACTGGATTGCTGAATCATTTCCAGAAAAAAGCGGTATCACCGCGCCTTTAAGACAAGCTATTAATGATTATCATCATCAAATTGCTCCATTTGATAAAGTTATCAAGCTTCTTTTATTAGCAATTCCCGAAGTATTCGCCGGTATTCCTAAAAAGAGAGTTGTCAATATCGCCACTAATCACATCGAAGTTACATTTAATCGTGTTTATGCTTTTCCTAGGGCCGTATATCAGGCGGCAAAAGATTCTGGTGTGATAAAACCCAGGGTTTTAGTGGCTGTAACCGGCGCGCCTAATGAGGTCGCCGAGCCTCTGTGCTCCAAATACGGTTTTGATGTGGTTATCGGCGCTCACTACAAAACCGATTCACGAGGGTTGTATACCGGTAAAAGAGATATTGATTCCGGTATCAACAAAGGTAAAATTCTAGATGCTATCAAAAAGATTGCTCGTATCAATTGGTCTGAGGCCATGGCTTTAGGAGATTCGGAAGCTGATATTCCCATGTTTGAACGTTGCGGTTATTCTTATGCAGTTAATCCCAATTCGCATTTACTTCAATATATTCGAAGCAATAAATCAGATTTGTTCATGGTGCGCTCCGGCCAAAAGTCGCAAACCCAAATTTTTGCTCCTGATAATAAAGGAAGATTGATTGAACGTTGCGCTACATGTTGCTTGCCAGCCGATATTAGTGAACGTTTCACTTCTTTGCCGGGCATGCTACTTAGTTCTAATTGTTCATGTAATTTTAAGTAATCTTTTTTACCCACTCCGCATAGCGGAGTTTTTTTATTTGCTCTATTTTCTCCCTTCCCGTAATATTTATTAAATATGCGATATATTTTTAATTCCAATGAAATCGGATCTTATTTGGCGGATATTATCGCTTTGGGAGTTTTTAATGGCGATAATTATAAAATTAAACTTCCGTTTTGTTTTGCAGATATTCTTTCTTTTGTGGAGTTAGAATTAAAACGTCGTGATTTTAACGGTAAAGAAGGCGAAGCTATTCTTTTGCCATTGTTAAATGGCGGTAAAATAAAACATCTTTTATTTTTAGGATTGGGAGAAAAAAAGAAATTTCAAGATCATCAATTACGCAGTTTGTCTGCGCGTATCGTTAAACAAGCCAATGGAGTCAAAGCCAAAACTGTTATTTTAGATCAAACGCTTTTATCATCTATTAAAAATGATAATCAAGCCACGCAAGCTCTGGTTGAAGGATTTGAATTGGGCTCGTATCAATTTACAGTATTCAAAAAACATACCGAGAAAGATGAATTAAAAAAGAAGACCTTGATTGAGGTCATTTTTTCATTAAAAGATGCTAAACGTCAAAACGAAATGCAAAAGGGTATTAAGGTTGGTTTGGCTTACGCGCAAGGCACAATTTTAGCGCGCGATTTGGTCAATACTCCGTCCATGGATATGCATCCAGCCGAAATGGTCAAAGTGGCATTATCTCTTTCTAGTAAGAATAATCGCATAACTTGTAAAGTATTAAACAGTGAAAAGATGGCAAAGCTTGGAATGCATGCATCATTAGCGGTTGGGCGCGCCTCAAAACATGAATCGTTATTTGTGCATTTAAATTACAAGCCTAAAAAACAGCTTAAGAACACTAAAAAAATTGTTTTAATTGGCAAGGCTGTTACTTTTGATTCTGGCGGTTTAAATCTAAAGCCAGAAAATGGTATGACCGATATGAAAATAGACATGGCCGGAGCAGCGTCTGTTTTAGGTATATTTAAAGCTTTGCCAGAGCTTGATATCAATGTCGAAGTTCATGGTTTGTTTATAGCCGTCGAGAACATGCCCGGTGGCTCGGCTTATCGTCCAGGTGATGTGGTATCAGCCATGGATGGCACAACTATTGAAGTCGAAAATACCGATGCTGAAGGTCGT
The DNA here is from genome assembly GCA_964563385.1 of uncultured Gammaproteobacteria bacterium. GTDB lineage: Bacteria > Patescibacteriota > Patescibacteriia > 2-12-FULL-60-25 > 2-12-FULL-60-25 > MWCR01. The sequence goes on along the minus strand of CAZLVV010000001.1, from coordinate 18,772 downwards.
ATAACTCTTGCTGATGCTTTGGCTTATGCTTCTCTTAAAATAAAACCTGATCAAATTATCGATCTCGCAACTTTAACCGGAGCGGTCATCATCGCGCTAGGTTCTGAAATCACAGGCATGCTTGGAACAAGTTCGGAAATTAAAAAAGCATTGCAATTAGCATCAAAACAATCCGGAGAACATCTCTGGGAGCTACCTTTGCATCACCATTATCGTGAACTTATTAAATCCAAGATCGCTGATGTAAAAAATGTTGGCGGACGTCCAGCTGGTGTAATTACAGCCGCGCAATTTCTTGAAAAGTTCACTCACAATGTTCCTTGGGTTCATCTCGATATAGCTGGCCCTTCTTACGCTGAAAAAGAATTCAAACCCGAAGTCCCGGTTGGTGGCACTGGTTGGGGAGTAAGAACATTGTTAAATTATTTAAGAGCCAAATAAAAATACATCTCGTTAGATCTAAATAAGCCAAGAGAAGCTTGTTATTTTTGATGAATTCTGATTTTGATAAATTTTATTTTAACTCAATACAAATAGCGTAAGTGTTATCAACATCGTACTTATCAGCCTTGTGTATATCGTTAAGTGAATTTTTATGATATACTAAATATTGTTGATAAGTATGCACATCACCATTTATACAACGCCAACCTGTCCTTATTGTACATTGGCCAAAGATTTTTTTAAAAACCATGGAATAACTTTTACTGAAATCGATGTTGCGGCCGATCCAACTGCTGCCAATGAAATGGTAAAGAAGTCTGGTCAAATGGGTGTGCCTGTTATCGAAATAGGCAATGAAATCGTTGTTGGTTGGAATCAAACAGCTATCGAAGAATTACTTAAAAACATTAAAAAAGAAAAGCAAAAAGCTTAAAATAAATTTTTATTTATAAAAATATGTCAATATCAAAAAAACGTAAGCCCGTTGCCAAAAAAAATTGCGGGCCAAAAAGCAAATGCTGTAAAAATGACAGCTTTGATGGTTTTCTTTCTGATTTTGTAGCCAATAAAACCACAATTTTGATTCTCATGATCGCTGTTCTTGGAATGGGAGCTCTGTTCTCATTGATGCTCGGAGTTAGCGCGGCCAGTTTTTAAATAGCAATAAAATAGTCAATAAAAAACGTCACGTAGATCATACGCGACGCTTTATGTTATTGATAAAAATGTTTAGCAATAACATAAATTAACTATTTTAAGCTTTTCCAAGGGTTTCTTTGCCTTTTTCCCAATTCATTGGGCAGAGCTCATTAGTTTGCAATGCTTGCAAAACTCGTAGAGTTTCATCAACCGATCTGCCAACCGAGCCAGCGCTAATTAAAATATATTTAATTATTCCCTCGGGATCAATTATAAACAATCCACGATGCGCCGATCCATCGGTTTCTTCCCAAACATCATAAGCACGCGAAATCATATGATTAGTATCTGCAAGTACTGGGTATTTAATTTCTTTTAAATCTCTTTCAAACCAAGCTTTGTGACTCCATTCAGAATCGGTTGAAGCCGCCAAAATTTCGGCGCCCAAATCTTTAAACATTTGTTCTTTTTGACCAAAGCCTCTTATTTCTGTCGGGCAAACAAAAGTAAAATCTCGAGGATAGAAAAAGAGCACTAGCCATTTGTCTTTATAATCAGAAAGACTAATTTTTTTAAATTCACCGTTTTGATAAGCTGTGACGTTCGTAAAATCTGGTGCGTGTTGATTCATTTTAACCATATTTTAATAAAATTAAGATTTATAAAATTGATTTTTTTATCTTGATAAATTTATGTTTTGTTCGCCTCAAGAAAGCGTTTATTAACTTCCTTCCAGTTAATATGAGTAAAAAATTCATCGATATATTTTTTACGATCCGAATCAAAATCAATAAAGTAAGCGTGTTCGTAAACATCCAATACGAGCAAGGGTAGGGCTCCCCAGACGCCGCCGTGGTTATGAGCATCGCCCGTATAGATTCTTAGAGCTTTATCATGAATATCCCAAGCTAATATCACCCATCCTCTTGCTGCCATCCCGCAAGCTGAAAAAATTTGTTGAAATTTTTCAAAACTTGCATATTCTTTATTTATCGCTTCAATTATTTCTCCTGTTGGGATACCATCGCCTCCTAAATTTTCAAAATACCATTCATGCAAGTAGGTTCCGTTAACCGCGAACGTTTCACCGTTTTTCAAACCTCTCAATTCCGAATAAGTTTGATTAGATGTTATCAAGATCTCTTGATTAACAGCTGTTAATTTTTCCTGAATTTCATCTTTCTTCTTAGCATAGCCAAGATATAATTTATCATGATGAATCTCCAGTGTTTTATCACTGATCAACCCCTGCGCGCCCTTAAAGGGCATTTCTTTAATTTGTGTCATATTAATATTTTGCGAGCAATTAGTTATTGTTCACAACAAGTTAAAATAAAAATTAAGATTCATTTAAAACAAACTAAACTTTTTTTAACAAATTTAATATTTAATTTTCAATAAACTTATTAATTAATTTTTAATTAACGTTTTTAAAATATCGATTTCTTTTGGCATCCCGTGCTTATAAAAAATTACAATGCCTTTTTTATCGATCGCGACAACAGTTCTTCTGATTACCGTCGCGGAAAATAATTTTTTTACAGCTCCATATTTTTTACTAATTTTTTTATCCGTATCGATAAGCAAGGGAAAGGGGAATTGATATTTATCCGCAAAATTAGTGTGACTTTCCGCGTCAGCGTGATTGATGCCAAAAACAGCGACTCCGGCTTCTGTAAATTTTGCCCAATTATCTCTTATTCCGCAAAGCTGTATTGTGCAACCCGGAGTCATGTCGCCAGGGTAAAAAATCAACACAATTGATTGTTTATCTTTAAAATCTTTTAAAGAAATTTCTTTGCCAGTTTGTGTTTTAAGCGTAAAAACCGGAGCTTTATCGCCAATCTTTAATTCATTTTCAGTCATATATATTTTAGTTGCTAATTACTAATTGTTTAGCCTAGCTATCAATTATCGAATTTATAATTGATTAAACTTTAATTAATTGAATTATAAGATGTTTTTATTATTGAATAAGTTATTTTTCAGATTGATTGCGACATTTATCGCAAATTCCTTGAGCCAAGATTAAACTCTCCTGAACAATTCCCGGCCAAATCGCTATAATTTTTGGATTATGCACATCAACTAAGCGTTTGCAATTGGCACAGTAAAAATGAGCATGGTTGTTTATTATGGCATCATATCTTGCGGGACCTTCTTTTAAACGCAATTCCTTAATTAAACCCAATTCGTTTAATTTTGCCAGATGACGGTAAACTGTTGATTGACCAATGCCATTAATTTTTTTTTGCATTTCCAAAATACAATCCTGCGCCGTTGGATGATCTCGTCTTGATCTTAACATTTCGAGCAGAATATACATGCGCTCCGAATCTCGGTTACGAGTTCTAATCATAAATAAGAATAATTCTCATTTAAGATAATACACAGTATTAAAATGATCAAGTGTTTTTGTGGATAAAAATAGACATACTGTTTGCCTTGAATTACAATATTGCTAAACATGCAAGAAAACAATCAAAAACACCATATAAACTCTTATACTTCTTATAAACAGCGAGCAAGCAATGTTACATTTTTTATCATTAAAAATCCTGCATGTTCTATTCCGGTTTTTACAGGTTGTTGCGCTGTTATGTTTGTTTTAAGTTTGTTTATCTTCTTAATCGTTTTTTATTATTTAATGCAACATTGACTTTTAGCGCGCGATAAAGCAATATTCCATAACCTATGAAAAGAGCATTGTTTACAATTATTATTTTAATCGGAATTTCAATTATCGGAGCCGGGTGCTTTGCTTTCAAAAAAGAAAAAGCAACTCAAATATTACCTGCTGGCCCCAGACCAGCTGATTTGGTCGGAATATCTCCAGAGGAAGCTTCTAAGCGTATAAATTTTGTTCCGGGAAGTCAAATAGAAATTCGGCAAACCTATTTGGGTTTAGGAGCGCAACAGGCCGAAGAATTATCAAACGGCGATAAAACCGGTGTTCGCATTATAACCGTTGAAAGGTTTGCGCCGGGCAATTATGCAAATTTAAATTGGAGTTTGTCGCAAGAAGTCGAAACTCAAGAATCCATACAAGCACAAACCGCTTATGAGACAGGTGAAATTGATATTAAACCGGAAGTTAAAAATGAACGTTTGACCGTAGTTGGATCGCTAAAAAATATTGATTTAAAAAATTCTCATAAACTCTTCTTGCCCGCTTACTGGCCGACCAATCAAGCTGAAATAAATGGTCTAAGCGCTATCTGGGTTGGAACGGATGTTCTGGAAGAATTACAGAAAACTAAAAATTCAACGATTTATTTTGGTATTTTAGACAGCGCCTTGTTTGGTGACATGGATACAGCTAAAGAATTTGCAAATGCGATACAGGCTTTACGTCAAGACGCGTCAATAGCATCAGATAAAACCGAGATTGATTTGGCAAAAGCCGAAGATGCTTCGAATTGGGATCTTATGGTTAATGGTGAAAAAGTTACGGTACAAGTCATCAAAGCTCGCAATTGGTTCGGAGAAATCATTGTTCTCAATAATCCTCAAAATCCCTTAATACTTAAAATGACGTTTAATTCAGATTCCATGAAAACTTTGGCTTCTGTTTCTGGTGTGGATTTTCTTAAGTCTCTTTTGAGTTATGAGGTTACTCAATTAAACGGAGTACAGTAGCCTTTGTAAAAAATTTTGATCTAAGCGCTGTATCTGAAATTAGAAGCTTTTGTGATAACTCGCATTTCTGACTTGGCGAAGTTTTTTATATATATTGCGTATATAGCGATTTTGTGGAAAATATTTCGCATTTTTTTGCATATCTCGAAGTGCTTCTTCAATAAACAACAAGCTTTCATCACTCAATGGTTTTTTTCGAAATAGCGTCGAAATTATTTTGCGCCAGTTATCCAGCTGTTCTTCTTCATTTGTCGTATCGTCTCCGGCTTCCGAACGACGCGCGTATTCCCAATTCAAAATTCGAATACGTCCATGGATAAATTTGATTATTTCATTAATGTTAAAATCAGGGTTAGGAAAACCTTCGGTTTCCAAGATTAATATTAATTTTCTAATATAATCACGTTCAGCCAGCTCTTTGGCATTCGCCAGATCATGCATCAATTCTCTTTCTAACAAATCTTTTTTTAGATCACTAATATCAGTAATAAAATAACCTCGATGCGTATCAATAAAATATTGTTCCAAATCAAATAATGTGGATGGAGTTTTGCGCGTAATCTTAGATTTTTCTTCTTCTTTGCGAGATCGTGCTTCAGAATGGATTGGGCCAGCTGGTTGTGATTTTTCCCAAAATGGATTATGTCGATTCATACGCGCTTGAAAATTTTTCCGGCCATTTTGCATCAACTTTTACTTCTAAATTCAAATAAACGGGAGTATTCAAAGCTATTTGCAATTCTTTACGAGCTTTACTGCCTATTTCTTTTATCATCTTGGCCCCCGAACCAATAATCATCCGCTTGTATCTTTCATTCGTTGTCCAGATAGTGGCATCAATAAATCTGCCACCATTACTTCTAAATTTTACATCATTAACGGTAACTTTTACGGTATAAGGTAGTTCTTGATCCAATGTCATAAAAACTTTTTCTCGGATCGTTTCTTCCATCCATTGTTGATGACCCATGTCGGTAATTTGCTTATTGGGATAATAAGCCGGGCCTTCAGGCAGAACTTCAAATAACAAATCAACCAAAGATTTTAAATGTGTCATTTTGGTTGCTGAAATTTTTATGGTTTTAATCTGATTTACATTCAGATCTTCAAAATGTTTGGTTGCGGATCTTTTTTTTGGTTCAACATCGGTTTTATTGATTGCCAAGACAATTGGTTGTTGCACTTTTTTTAGTAAAGCTTGAATTTTTAATTCTTCCGGGCCAGGTTCGCGAGTTGGATCGACTACATAGACCACAACATCTATGCCATCCAAACTTTTGCGAACAGAAGTATTTAGTTTTTTTGATAATATATCTTTTTTACCCAAAAAAATTCCTGGCGTATCAACAAAAACAATTTGCCCACGTTCATCATGTAAAATTCCACGAATTGGGTTTCTGGTTGTTTGTGCTTTGGGAGTAACTATAGCCACTTTGGAGCCAATAAGAGCGTTTAAAAGCGTGGATTTACCCACATTTGAACGCCCGACCAATACAACAAATCCTGATTTCATATCGGCTATTATAACACAATAGTTACAACATCGTAACTAATTTTAGTTTTAATAAGTTTTTGGCTTAACTGCAATTAGCTCCTAATTATTAGTTAGCAGTTAATAATTTCATGGTTACCACAACTTCAACATGTTTGGTTTGCGGAAAGAGATCCAGTGATTGGATTGATGTTACTTTGTATTTCTCAAGGAAAAAGGGGAGTTCATGTTCCAGTCTGTGAAAATTACAAGAAACATAAATAATGGTATGTGGATAATTTAATGAATCTTCTCGCAATAAAGTTTTAATTACACGATGGTGCAAACCGGCGCGAGGTGGATCTAGTATAATCGTATCAGCATTCACATCTTTCCAATCCAATGCTTCTGCCGGACCAGAAAAAAAACAGCACCTCTCCCCCACGCCATTTAAATTCATATTTTGCGACGCAAGTTTTATAGCATTTTCATCTAACTCATAGCCAATTACTTCTTGAACTTCCGGAATCTTTTTTGCGATAGCTATTCCAAAGAACCCTAGCCCACAATATAAATCCAATAATTTTTTCGTTTTTGCTTCGTGAACCGCATTCAAAATAACATTTTGTAAGCGAGTAGCCATCTTGGTATTGGTTTGAAAAAATGAATTCGGATGAATTTCATAAATCACATCATTAACAATTTCTTTTAAATGCATGCTACCGTACAAGGTATCAAAATTTTCCGCATAAGAAAGATCTGCCGGTTTGGACTGTTCTCCTATTAAAATACTGGTTACCGCACGTTGTCCATTTTCTATCGCTGTATTATCTCCATTATTAAGATTGCTATCATGATTAACTGCTAAGATCCTATCTTTAATATCATTTTTTGCTTCCTGCGTCAGCCTCTTTGCATTGGCCACGACAATGATTATCATTCTTTCATTGGTATTGATTCCGTCACGAATCACCACATAACGCACATCTCCGCTGTGAAATTTTACATCCCAAGGTTGCAAATCATGTTTTGGCATCCATTCGCGAACTATCTGCAAGATTTTTCCAACGTCAGGACGCAATAAATAACATTCTTTTATATCAATATATCGATTCCAAGCTCCTGTTTCTTTTAGTCCGATTTCACCATTCCAACCAACTGCAAAATCCATTCTATTGCGATATTGGAACGTTTCATCAGAAGGTATAATATCCAAAACCTTATCAGCTAAATTCATTCGATTAAACATGTCTTTAACGCCTCGTATTTTTTCTGCAATTTGCGCTTTGTAATCTAAATGTTGCCAGATGCAACCACCGCATTTTCCGGCATGCTGGCATATGGGTTCAATCCTATCTGGCCCGGATTTGATAATTTTATCAATCTCGCAAATCTTAATCGCATGATCGCGTTTGATAAAAATAACCTCAAGTTCATCTCCTTTAGCCGAAAAAGGAACAGCTATATCACGTTTCACTCCTTGAGCTATTTCAGCTTTGGTAATACCACGACCTTTTTCATCGTAGCTGTCTATTGTCAGTTTAAGTTTATGTCCGAATTTCATAACCTAAGCAGTCTATCAATTATCCCATGTCCGTCAAGTCACCGATTTAGTAAATTTAGAATAAATTCATCAAGAAAAAATTAAGAAGTTTTTGATAAACTTTAATTTTTAATTTTACCAAATTTGCAAATTATGTCATTATCGCTTTACGATTTTACGACGCGGTACTATCTTGTTCAAAATATGCAATTGGTCTTAATCGCTCATAATATTCGCTCCGCCGAAAATGTGGGCTCTCTTTTTCGTACCGCGGACGCGCTTGGTGTTCAAAAAATCATACTTGCTGGATATACGCCTAGCATCGAGCATCCCAAAGTAAAAAAAACTGCTCTTGGAGCGGAGTCAGCTGTTCAATTCGAACAACAGGTTGATATTTTTAAAGTTCTGGAAAATTTAAAGCGCGAGGGGTACCATATTATTGGTTTAGAAATAGATAGCAGAGCTATTCCATTGAATCAATTTAAACCTTCATTCCAAAAAATTGCTCTTTTGCTAGGTAACGAAGTTGATGGTATTCCAGCTCATCTTCGTGATATTTGCGACGCCCTCATTTTTATTCCCATGCTTGGCGTTAAAGAGTCTCTTAATGTTACTATAGCCACCGCAATAACTTCTTACCAACTGCTTAATAAACTCTAAATTAAATTCACGTAGATTTATGGCTTAAGATTGACTCGTGAATCGCAAGTAATTGGTATCGTTTATGTATCTATCCATAGTAATTCCCACAAAAAATGAAGAGCAAAATTTACCCAATCTTTTGAAAAGCATTCAACAACAAACTTTTAAAGATTTGGAAGTAATTGTTGCAGACGCTTTTTCAGAAGATAAAACTCGCGAAATAGCTATTCAATTTGGAGCCAAAGTTATTGATGGGGGTTTGCCTGGCCCGGGGCGCAACCGTGGCGCAACTGTGGCTCAAGGTTCTGTAATATTATTCTTGGATGCCGATGTGGTGCTTGTTGAACCCAATTTTCTCGAGGCCAATCTTGCAGAAATGAAAGACAGAGGAGTTTGTGTTGGCACAACTATCGTTAAGCCGATTAGTGACAATTATTTAGATAAAGCCATGCACGAAGTTTACAATGCTTTTGCTATAGGAATTGAACGAGTCAAACCGCATGCGCCCGGATTTTGTATTTTTGTTAAAAAACATGTTCATAATGACATTGGCGGTTTTGATGAAGAAGTGGTTTTTGCAGAAGATCATGAATATGTTCAACGAGCAGTTAAAGAAGGCTATCGTTTTCGAGTTTTGCGTTCGGTTCCGATTTCTGTTTCGGTCCGTCGTCTCGAAAAAGATGGTCGCATGGGCATTGCTTTTAAATATGTTATGGCCGAACTTCGTATGATAACTAAAGGTCCTTTTAAAGAAATGCCTTATGAATACGAAATGGGTGGACAAATAAAAGACAAACAAGAGTCCGAATCACAAGAAGATGTTTAAGCAAGAAAAGTTTATTAATTACAATCTCCGGAGAGATAAATCTCACTTTTGGAGTTATGGTTTTATCTAAATGCTACATTTTTTATATCTAATAAATATAACTTGTCATAAAATCATAAAATAATTTGTTAGACATTTGGCTAGCAAAGTTTTATTATAGTTCCGTAATGTTGAAATTTATCTCCAAACTTTGGAAAGCTGAAACGCCGAATATTACTTCTGCGGCTTTATTGATAGGTTTAGCTTCATTAGCCTCTCGATTTATTGGGCTTATTCGCGATCGTCTTTTAGCATCTTCTTTTGGCGCTGGTGATGCTTTGGATGCTTATTACGCGGCTTTTCGTTTACCGGAGTTTTTTTATCAGTTTATTGTGCTGGGAGCTGTTACAGCTGGATTCATACCAGTTTTTATTGAATATCTGAATCAAAAAGGAGAATCAGAGGCGCGAAAACTGGCTGATATTATTTTTTCCACGATCACCATAATTCTAATTATTATTTGTGGCGTTATAGCAGTATTTGCCGATTATCTAGTTCCTCTGACCGTTCCAGGTTTTAGTGGCCTTAAACTCACAGACACGATTTTGCTGACGCGTATACTATTAATAGGAACTGTGTTTTTGGGCATGTCCGCGGTCATGGGCGGAATTCTTCAAAGCTTGCGTCGATTCATGGCCTATGCTTTTGCTCCAATTTTTTATAATTTGGGTATCATCATCGGCATTATTGCAATTGTTCCCGTATTAGGAGTTGCGGGTATTGCTTGGGGTGTGGCTATCGGCGCATTTCTGCATTTCGCGCTACAAGCCCTTGTCGCTGTTCCTTTGGGTTTGAGTAAATTCCGCGCCCCCTCCATCACTCATTTTGGTTTTCGTCGTATAATTGTTCTAACCTTGCCCCGCGTTGGAGCTTTAACCGCGTCGCAGATCAACTTGTTAATCTTGATGGCTTTTGCTTCTTCTTTGGATAGCGGATCCATAACCGTGTTTAATCTTGCCAACAATCTTCAATTTGTGCCAATCGGGTTAATCGGTATTTCTTTCGCTGTCGCCGCTTTTCCCATTTTTTCTGATTTAGCTTCCTCAAAAGATTTGGCCGGTCTAAGAAAATCTTTTTTGGGCGTAACTCGCAAAGTCTTTTTTTTAATCATACCCGCCACGGCTCTTATGTTGTTATTACGCGTTCAAATTGTTCGTATTTTGTATGGCGCTGGCGAGTTTGATTGGTCGGCCACTATTCGTACTGCCGATGTTTTAGCATTATTCGTTATCTCATTAATCGCGCAATCCATTGTTCCTGTGTTAACCAGGGTTTTTTACGCTTTGCAAGATAGTAAAACTCCTCTTTATATCGCGATTTTTATCACAATTATCAATATTATTTTGGCTTATCTCTTAAAAGATAAATATGGTATTGTGGGTTTGGCGGCTTCATTTTCTATCAGCGCTTTTATGCAATTTGGTTTTTTATGGATCATTCTTCGCAAAAGATTGGGTGGTCATCTTGATGGCAAAGAACTGTCATTATCCCTTATTAAAACCATACTCGCGTCTTTGGCATTGTTTGGTTTTGGTTGGCTAGCTCGTCAATATGTTGGTACGATTTTTCCGTTGCAAACTTTTTGGCAAGTTGCTCTTCAGACTTTATCTGCGACAATCATGGGAATAACGGCTTTTTCCGTGCTTGCTGTTCTATTAAAAGTTCAAGAGTTTCATGAGTTTATTTCGGCCATGAAGTTCAAATTGCTTCGTAAAGTTAAATTATCCGAAGGCGCGGATCAAGCGCGAGGAATTTAATTAGGCTACATTTATCTCTACACAGAAGTTTATTACTAAAATCATTATTATTTTATAAATATTTTACGTGTTATATCTTGTATCATTTGTCTCTCTCGCTTTACTCATTTATAATATTGATAATATGACAATCACTAAATTCAACAGAGCAGTTATTCTAACTTCGCTCTTGGCGATTTTTATTTTTTTGGGCGCGGGTTGTGGTAAAAGCGAACCTAAAACATCAACAATCGTTTTTTCTGATAATGTTAATGAAATTACGGATCAAGATAAAAACATTGACAACCAAGCTAAGCCCAAACAGCAGGCCGAGGTGTCTGACCCCGATGTTTTAGCAATCCTTCTATTAACTCAAGGATCAAATGTTATTGTTACTCGTGGTGAAGAACAAACAGAAGGTGTGCATCAAATGGAGTTATATGCCGGAGATGAGATTTATGTTCAATCAGGCGAAGCGCAATTGTTATATCCTGAAATTGGATTATCTATTTTGTCACAAGGAACAAAACTCACAATTTTGCCCGGGAAGGTAGAGCAGACTAATGATTCGTCATTTTCAACTTGGATATTGCTTGAAGCCGGTAAAATTTGGACTCGTCTTGAAAAAGTATTAGGATCAAACGAAGGATTTAGCGTGGAAAATAATAATGTGGTTGCCACTGTGCGCGGAACCGCTTTTGGAGTCTCTTTTGAAGATGGTATTATTAATATCACTGTAGCAGATAATCAGGTTCAAGTTACTTCACGTGAAGCTCTTTCAAGCATTGCTCGAGCTTCCGAACAAGCGGTTGTGGTATCTGCGGGCAACTCTATCAAAGTAAAATCAACAGAGGTATCCAGTATCGCAACGCTTCGTAAAATTTTATTATCCAAACTTGTCAAAGTATCAGATACCGATAAAAAAGATCTTTATTATCGTTTCGGGTTAAAGTCCTTAGATTTGGATACTCTCAAAAAACCGGAGCAAACTTTTAAATGGAGCGCTCCTATTAACATTAGTCAAACTTTACGCGATCGTTTATCCCCAGAGCAATTAGATCATCTTGAGCTTATCCGCGATCATCAAATTAAAATTCGTCCCGAGTTGATGCAAAACGAAACAATTATGCGTGAAACCCTCATGGAGCCTGTTCGTTTTCAAATTCCTCTACGTGAAATCATGTTGTCCGAAACCACAACCACAGAATCCCCGTCAGCAGACGGACCAATAATTAAATGAAAATCTAAGTAACGATTTTTTGATACGATTCAACATAAGATTTCTTCAATCCTTTTGTTAAGTTGCTCTACGTGTAAGAAGATTCGGTTTTAAAATTTAGTGTTAAACACTATATATCGTAAGCGTGCGTCCTTGATTTTTTCGCTTGAACAAGATAATCTTCTTTCACAAGTCAAGTATATCTAGATCAAAGTTCATTAAGATTAAAGCTTATCAAGAATAGCTTAAGTTATTTTTAGCAAAGTTTGTTTTGAATCCCGTTGAACTGATTTTAACAATTATTCTAACACTATGGGACAGAATCGAATCAGAAATTTCTGTATTATTGCTCATATAGATCACGGCAAATCCACTTTAGCGGATCGTCTTTTGGAGATCACCGGAGCCGTAGAAAAACGCAAAATGAAAGAGCAATTACTGGATATTATGAATTTGGAGCGTGAACGAGGTATCACTATCAAACTACAACCAGTTCGAATGACCTATAAAGCAAAAGATGGTCAAGATTATCAGCTCAACCTTATCGACACTCCGGGGCACGTTGATTTTACATATGAGGTATCGCGTTCACTCGCAGCCGTAGAAGGCGCGATTCTTCTTGTTGATTCCACTCAAGGTGTTCAGGCTCAAACAATAGCCAATCTTTATTTCGCCATCGAACAAGATTTAACCATTATTCCGGTGCTCAATAAAATAGATCTTCCCAACTCCGAAGTTGAGCGTCGCGCTGAAGAGTTTATTAAGCTGATTGGCTGTAAACGTGAAGATATTTTGGCCGTATCTGCCAAAACCGGCGCTGGCGTGCAAGAGATTTTGGAACGTGTCGTTACTCAAGTTCCGCCTCCTCAAGGTAAAGAGGATGATTATTTTAGAGCCATTATTTTTGATTCAAAATATGATGAGTATAAAGGTGTGGTAGCCTATGTTCGCGTGGTTGATGGTGAAATCGCTAAGAATGAAGATGTTTATTTTATGGCAACTGGACACACGGGCGAAGCTCTAGAAATCGGTTCTTTAAATCCCGCTTACAATCCACAAGATATTTTGCGAACAGGAGAAATAGGCTATATCGTGACCGGTCTCAAAGATATAGAGGCAGTGCGTGTTGGCGATACTATTATTGCGGGCAGAGAAAGTCTGAATAGGTCCATTCAACCATTATCCGGATACAAAGAGGTGCGACCCATGGTTTACGCGGGTATTTTTCCTTCTGAAGGAGATAAATATGAACGCTTGCGCGAAGCATTGTTAAAACTCAAGCTTTCAGATGCTTCTTTGCAATTTGATTCTGAACATTCCACGGCTTTGGGTTTTGGTTTTCGTTGCGGGTTTTTAGGAATTTTACACTTGGAGATCATCAAAGAAAGGTTAGAGCGCGAGCATGGTATGGAGATAATAACCACCACGCCATCCGTGGCCTACGAAGTCACTCTAACCAATGACGAAGAAAAAATCATTAAATCTCCTTTGGATTTTCCTGACTCCTCGCGTCTCAAAGAAGTCCGAGAGCCATGGGTGACTGTGGATATAGTTACGCCTACTGAGCATCTTGGGGCTATTATGTCACTCGTAGCTGATCGCCGAGGAGTTTATAAAAATACCGAATATATCGAAGAAACTCGGGCTATTTTGCATTATGAAATGCCTCTTTCATCGGTGATTGTAGATTTTCACGATAAATTAAAGAGCGCAACTATTGGTTATGCTTCTTTAAATTATGAGTTTTTGGAATATCGCCCAGCAAAGATTGTACGTCTTGATATTTTAGTAGCCGAAGATTTAGTGCCAGCATTCGCCACACTTATTCATGAGTCCGAAGCATATCATCATGGCCGTTATGTGGTGGATACATTAAAAGAAACCTTGCCTCGCCAGATGTTTGTTGTTAAAATTCAAGCCGCAATCGGTGCTAAAATCATTGCATCCGAACGTCTTTCCGCTTATCGCAAAGATGTTCTTGCTAAACTCTATGGCGGTGATCGCACTCGCAAAGACAAACTCCTCAAAAAACAAAAGAAGGGAAAAGAGCGTATGATGAGCATGGGTAAAGGTCGCGTCGAGATTCCTTCCGAAACCTTTATTAAAGTCTTGCGCCGAAATTAATTTATGAAAGAAAAAACCAAAAAGAAATTGTGGAAAATATTTGTCACCGTGGTGATAATCTTAATGTTGATAGCTTTAATTGCGCCAATCGCATTTTTTTAGTCATCAACCATTAGTTTTCGTCATCGTCAAACTGTTTATTTATAATTGAAAGTTTAATCGTTAATAGATGGTAGCCGATAGTAAAACCTGTTATTTTGTTGTCCCCAAGCATAATTCATGTTTACATGATAGTGTGAATCGGCTATGCAGAAGCGCTGGCAAATTATAGATGAGTTAAAAAGCACTGATTTTGATCGGTCGGCTTATAATTTACATCCCGTGGCCATCAGAATGTTGCATAGGCGCGGACTAAAAACACCTCAAGAAATCGATCAATTTTTAAATCCAGATTGGGAGCGAGACGTTCACGATCCATTTTTGTTTTCACAGATGCAATTAGCCGTAAATCGCATTTTTGACGCCATTGATCGCGCTGAACATGTTGTTATTCACGGTGATTATGATGCAGATGGTGTTACTGGTTCGGTTGTTTTAGCTTCAACTATTCGTATGTTGGCTGAAACTAAAATTGATAATAAAAAAGAAATTAATCCATCAATAAATATTCAAGAAAATGAAGATACGGCATATAAAATAGATTCATCCAAATTCCTCAATGTTATGCCGTTAACCGACTCTTTTTTATCCATGGATATTTATATTCCACATCGTGAACGCGAAGGATATGGATTAAATTCTGCTACCGTAAAGTTTATTGCCGAGCGTGGAGCTCATTTGCTTATAACGATTGATTGCGGAATAGCCAATGTCGCAGAAATCGCAGATTTAAAACAAAGGGGAGTGGATACGGTCGTTATTGATCATCATCAATTTAATGAACAGATTCCCGATGCTATTTGTATTCATCCAAGCTTGCCGAACGAATCTTACCCATTTAAAAACTTGGCCGCTGTTGGAGTCGCCTGGAAAGTTGCTCACGCTTTGGTTATCGAAGCTCAAAAGCGAGGTTTGAACGTTCCTCTAGGATGGGAAAAGTGGCTGTTGGATTTGGTTTCCATAGCCACCATTACTGATATTGTTCCATTAGTTGGCGAAAATCGTGTTCTCGAAATTTATGGCTTGAAAGTTTTAAACAAATTGCGTCGTCCGGGTTTTCGCGCTTTGATCGAAGTCGCTGGCTGGAATAAAGATGAATTAGATTCAGAAAGTGTGGGTTTTGTAATCGGTCCACGGATCAATGCGGCAGGGCGCATGGAGCATGCTTTTTTGGCAGTAGATCTTTTACTCGAAAACGATAACAGACGTTCATCTTTAAAAGCTATTAAATTAGAATCTGTTAATAAAGCCCGTCAAAAAGCAACCGAAATGCTCATGAAAGAGGCCGAGCATTTTACCAAAACTCAAGATCAATATTCGCTTATTTTTGCTTGGTCAGAGAATTGGTCCCCATCTTTAGTAGGTCTTGTCGCCGGTCGTTATACAGATAAATATGGCAAACCTGCGGTTTTTGTTGGCAAACATGACGGTGTTTGGATAGGTTCTGGGCGCTCCATACCCGGATACAATATCACCGAAGCTCTTCATGATGTTGGAACAGGTCTTCTAACAAGATTTGGCGGACACGCGCAAGCTTGTGGTTTTAGTCTTGATTCGGATGAAAACGTTCGTGTTTTTGCGGAAGCATTGCGTCAACACGCAGCCGAAAAACTCAAAGAATACGAGCTCAAGCCGGTTCTACAAATAGAAACTCAAATCGATTTAGGAGATTTAAACATGAATTTTTTAGAAGTGCTTAAGAAATTTGAACCTTTTGGCGAATTGAATCCCAAGCCTTTATTCATGTCTTCTCATCTCATTGTGGCCGATGTTTCTTTAGTAGGAGCCACTCAAAATCACATTCGCGTCATTTTGCAAGATGAATACGGCAAGCGTCAAAAATTTATTGGCTTTTATAAATCAGATCTCAAAACTGTTTTATTTCATGGCAATAAGGTTGATGTTGTTTACGAAATAAGCAAATCCGAATGGAATGGTCGTACTGAAATTCAATGTAAATTGATCGACGCGCGAAATTCAATGAATTAAAAAAATTATGAATTAAGTATTTAATATTAATTTAATGCGTAATGATTGATCAGTAATATGCATTTTCAAATTTATACGGATGGCGGAGCTCGCGGTAATCCGGGGCCGGCAGGTATCGGTGTTGTTATAATCGACAAAGCAACCGGTCAAACAATCGACGAAATTTCCAAATACCTTGGCGAAACAACCAATAATCAAGCTGAGTATCAAGCGGCCATTGCTGGCTTGGCACGCGCAGTTGAACTTGGCGCTAAATCCGTGGAAATCATGGCTGATTCCGAGTTATTGATTTATCAATGCCGAGGTCAATATAAAGTTAAGAATGCGGATCTTGCTAAACGTTTTTTGGAATTAAAAAATTTAGAAGCACAACTAGGTGGTCGAGTAACTTATACTCATATTAGGCGCGAGTTTAATAAACAAGCTGACGCGCTTGCTAATAAGGCAATGGATCAAGGAATTAAAGAATAAAAAGCCATTAAAGTATAAAAAAGTTCTCCACAGCGCTCTTTGTATCCGCCTTTGGCGGTTTTTATGTTATACTTATATTAAATGCCTGTGATAAAAAACAAAGTCAAAAAAGCTAGATTTCGCAAGCCGATTTATAGTTTTATGACGCCTCGTTTTTGGCGTATCCATTTTTTAATCCCATCCACGATTGCTTTATTTTCTTTGGGTATTGCTTTGGGAATAGCGCATAACACTACCATGGTCCCGTTGGCTACCAATGCTACGGTAGCGGATAATATTATTGGCTGGGCATGGTCTCCTCATGTTGGTTGGTTTTCATTAAACGACATCAATTCAGGGGCTTGCGCATCTCCTCCTTGCGGTTCTTATGGAATTCACATGTCCCCCTCGCTTTCTTCGCAACCGCATTGGGATCCGTCATTACCGATCGGCACAACAATCAATGCCCATGCAATCAATGGTTTTGCGTGGTCCGATAACGTCGGCTTTGTTTGTTTCGGCTCTTCTTGCAATATTCCGGCCTGTACAGGTAGTTTTTATCCTTCTCCGCCCGGCGATCGATTTTACGCTTATGCAGAAGAAGTCGCTGATTCTAATACAGTAGAGGTTCATGGCTGGGCTGTTATCTGTAATCAAAAGGATGCGGGTTGGATCTCTTTGAATTGCAAAGATCTAAATGCTTGCGATGGTTCTCCGGCATCAACTTATTATAAATTAGTGTATAATCCCGCAACACAAATTTTTCATAACGGTTCAATTACAGGTTCTCCTTTTGGCTGGAATGGCAATAATGATGGATCTGGCATCGGTTACTTGAATTTTTACATCAGTTCATCGGGCATGAGCCTCAAACCAAGTTCCGAAAATTGCGTGGATGGAATAGATAATGATTTAAATGGCGCCATTGATTGCGCGGATACGGCTTGTCAGGGCACTCCGTCATGCCCAGAAATCTGCGATAATGGCATCGATGATGATGGCGATACTTTAGTTGATTGTGATGATCCTGATTGCGCCACTTTTCCGGCCTGTCTACCTCCTCCGGAGATCTGCGATAATGGCATTGATGATGATGGCGATACTTTAGTTGATTGTGATGACCCTGATTGCGCTGGCGATTCGGCTTGCGTCATTCCTCCGCAACATCAATGTTTGGCATTTGCTGGTAATCCAAATCAGTCCAATCTTTGCTGTAACGATCAAGATCCCAACGGTCCTCATCTTCTTGATTGTTTGGATCCCAATTGTCGCAATAATGCCTCGGTTTGCTCGGCTTGGTTGCAAATTTCTACCGGAAATATCTATTCTTATCTTGGCATAATTGGCACAAAGCCTCCGTCTGCCACCAATCTTTTTAATTCCAAGTGGTGTTTGCGCACTTCGGATCAGGGTATCGAATGGACTAGTGAACAAGATTGTCGTCAAGAAGAAGTTGGTCAAATAGCATTACCATCTCAAAGCACAAATTATCGTAATAAACTCGGCTTTTTGGATTTAGCCAGTATGCGTATTGATGGTCGTTATGCTCCGGTTATTTCAATTTTGAATGCAGGCGGTTTACCGAATCAGTTAAATGGTCGGATTTATCGCTTTATTGGTCCGGGCACATTTATTTTGCCGGCTAAAACTTTTGAGAACGGTTCTGGTACAGCCGGTAACGGAAGTGGTTTGCTTCTAATTGAGGGAGGGGATTTACAAATAGATGGCAATATCGAATATTCAAATGCTCAGGTTACATCACGTTTAAAAAATTTAGCTTCTTTTGGGGTTGTGGTGGTTAAAACATCTGCTGGTGGAGGTAATATTATCATCAGTCCAAATGTCACAAAAATTTCGGGCGTTTATTTTGCCGAAGGTTCAATCAGCACCGGTTCAACAGGCACGCCTCCTG